>CAUUGW010000167.1:0-3265 GCA_963544785.1 uncultured Lachnospiraceae bacterium
CAACGGTAAATCTTTTACGATAGATTTCGTGTAAATTCCGTATATCAGACGATGCCGTTGTATCTGTAGAGAAAATAGGCTACAAAAAACGCCCGTACATCTGCATAAATACGGGAACAGCCGCACTTTAAGTCCCTTTTATTTAAAGTATTCCACCCGAGTTTGACAGCCATTTTCTAAAAACCTATCTATAAAACTCGCTAATCACAAGCCTTTCGGCTTATTTTTTTGTCAAATTTAAAATCTTTTTCTTAACGTCTTATACAGTCTTGTGTTATAATAAGAGCTGAGAATACATAAGAAAGTAGGTGATTTCTTTGTTTGTAAAAAAGGGATATAGAGCAAACGGTACCGATGACCTTAAAAACATAGGCTTTGCCGTTCTTAGTAAAATTTATCACGAATTGGGTATTAATAAATTTTTAATCAATAGAGAACGAGGACTTAAAGCCAAATATCCTCTCAATAACATTATGAAACTTTTAGTATATGATAGAATTTTACACCCGTCATCAAAGTTATCCACCTATGAAAACAGAGGCTCTTATGTAGAAAACTTTGACTTCCCATTAGAAAGTATTTATCGCTCTTTAACGATTTTTGCAAAACATAAAAATAATCTTTTAAGGGATATACACGAAAACATCTGTATGAACTACGGTAGAGATACTTCTAACGTATTTTATGATGTTACAAACTATTATTTTCACACAGAAGAAGAAACTTCTTTAATTGCAAAAGGAATGAGTAAAGACAGAAAAGGCAAGCCTATTGTACAAATGGGCTTACTTATGGATAAAAACGGATTGCCTATTACATATGAGCTTTTTCGTGGCAATACCACAGATTATGAAACCTTATTACCTGTTCTTTCAAAACTTAAAGAAAACTATAACTTAAAACGAGCGATTGTGGTTGCTGATAAGGGCTTAAATTCAGGCTCCAACAAGGCTTATAACATAATAAAAGTAGATGGATATATTTTCTCAAAATCCATTCGTGGAACAAAGTCGGACAAGGAATTTAAGAGCTATGTTTTAGATGAAGAGGGATACAGATATTTAGGAGAAAACTATAAAATAAAATCAAGAGTTTATCCTACATTCATTACTGTTAAAGATAAAAATGATAAACCGGTAAAGGTTGAAATTGATGAAAAACACATCGTCTTTTACAGTGAAAAATATGCCAAAAGAACAAAAGCATTAAGGGATAAGACAGTAGAAAAGGCAATGCATTTAATCACTTCAAAATCAAGGTATACAAAAGCTGAAAACTACGGAGCTATGAAATATATCAAAGGAATGAAGCTTGATACAACAACAGGAGAACTTAAGGTATCAAAGAATGTTATTCCCGTTCTAAATACGGAACTGATTGAAGAAGAGGAAAAATATGACGGTTATTATTCAATCGTTACCTCTGAATTGGATATGCCCGATGAAGAAGTAATCAAAAAGTACATAGGCTTATGGAAAATAGAAGAAAGCTTTAAAATCACGAAAACACAGCTGAAATCAAGACCGGTATATTTAAAAACACAGAATCATATAGAGGCACATTTCCTAAGTTGCTTTTTGTCGTTATTGATTTTAAGAGTGTTGGAAACAAAAATCGAATGTCGATTTGCTTGAAATGAATAAATATAAAGCTGTTTATTATGATGAAATACTAAAAGAATTAGATGAATGTATCGGCACAAGCTTAGGCGAGAGATACTTGACTTTATCAGAGATAAAAAAGATGATTTCCGAAACAAAATAAGGGGGATATCACTACAAGAAAATGAAATGAGAGAGAGCCTTAAAACCCTATAAAATCAAGGGTTTCACGGCTCTTTTTTCTTTTTTTGCTGTAAAACTTAAGTTATAAGATTATTTTATTATTAAGTCAAGCAAATAAAGCTTTAACCCACAATCTTTCGCCCACAATCAAATATAACTCACAATCGGTTTTTCGGATTGTGAGTTATACAACATATTCTTAAATCATTAAAGCGGAGTATCCTTTTGAATATGAACTATTAGATGTCCGTTTTTATCCAATTCTTCATGTACGACAAAATAACCTGCATCGTTGGCAATATATTTATTAATATCGTTAAGCGTCGGTCTGATTGGGGCTTCAAACCTGTGATTATTGCCCTGATCAAGTTCAATTACATACAGGGGAGTATCTCCGGCTTGCCACTGATATGTCGGCTCAACAGGGATCTTGTTTCCGTCTTTTACAGTATAGTATGACACACTCTTCGCTTTCACACGTCCTTCACCGTCACTTCCTTCACCCTCAATTCCACTCATTGTACTTGTGTGCACATCATTCGCCGGATCACCCGCCACGGGAGCACGGTTACGAGGAACGTTGTGATTGTTGTTGACACCTAATTCAAGTGACCTTATAACACGCCTTGTTATCTCAAACTCCACCGTCTGTGTATATTCCTTGTCGGCTGTCCTATACTTTATCACCGCCACATATTCACCCGCCGGTGTTCCACCGCCGCCACTTGTCTTAATCTTAAGCACTGCGTTATTGTCTTTAACCGTTCCGGTTATTCCCGTTGTGACATCATTAAACCAATCTATTTTGTCCTGCATATCAGGATCGCTCTTTAAATAAATCTTCTCAAGTGATAAAACGCCTGTCCTGTCCTTAACGGATACCGCATTGACACTTCCTTGGAACGTGACCACTTCGTAATATACCGCCGATTTAGGAGTAGCCGGATTATCCATATTCTTAAAGTCCGCTATTTCAAGATTCTCGTCCTTATTCTTTACCTCCTGATTGAGCTTATCCGTTACCACCCAGATAGCCGTCTTTTTATCATTTAGTCTGAATGAGGGAAGAGCCGCCGTATCTATGTATACCTGACTTGCCTTAAGTGCGTCTACATTGTCACCGTTATCAGGTGCCGCCACAGGCTTATTTCCATTAAGTGCAAGCACCCTGCCGGTCTTGGCAACCGCTTCCTTAGAGAGTCTGTTTGCGACTTTATCGGTCTTATCCACTATAGCCTGAGATATCACGCCGGCATAATACATATTGTCTTCGGCACTTATCTTGCTCACCTCATAGCTTTCATCTTTCTTCGGAAGCTGTGTATCGTTCTTTACATTGATAAATGTGCTTACAGTAACATTCTTATCGCCTATCTTAGCCACAGCTTCGATTGTATATCCGGCACTCTTGTTGCCCAAAAGCACGTAATTATCGCCGTCTTTTAATACGGTTTTAAACACAAGCGATCCGTCGGTGTTTC
>CAUUGW010000168.1:0-3232 GCA_963544785.1 uncultured Lachnospiraceae bacterium
GGGCTTGTAGAGCTTAAAGAGAATAAGAAGCTGACAATTAAAATCGATGCTACAGGCAGAAAACCTTCCGGAACATATTATTATGAGATAGTAATAGGTGATCTCAAGAAGGAAACTGTAAAGACCTATCTTACTGTAAAGGTTCAGGATTCCACAACCGATGACGTTTCTTTTGAATACAAATTCAAAGATGTACTTGAAAAGTCTCATATTGATCTTAGAATCGGTAATGAGTTGAGCATGAATGATATTGAAAATATTGCAAAGGGAGTGGACTTAAGCCTTTATTCTTATAATCAGTTCGGAACTCCTGTCGGGGTTGCACCCACAAGCAGTTTCAGAATTAACGGGAAGTATTATGACCCTGTGAGTATGCCCTATATTGTGCCTAACAGTACCGGAGGATTTAATTTTGTTCCTATTGCCATTGAAAAGAGAATGGTAGGAGGCAGCGAGGTTACCGTAATTAAAAAGATTGCCCCTACGGGTGCATACAGTATTACTGCGGAGGCTTATAACACAAGATACAACCGAATGCAGACCTACAGCTGTTTCATAAATGTAACCGACAGTCAGGGCACTATGGTTGAAAATACGGATTTTAAGGTCAAAAGAGCGGGAATTAACGGAGCACCTACCATATTGCAAAACGGTATGACGGGAACACCGTCAATGATTGCGGGGCAGCTTGTTACAAAGATGGATGACAGTGTATTTATGCCTGAGGTTGAGGCTACGGCATTTGATATAAGATACCCCAATGTTAAGGCTGTTACGCTTGTTTCCGGCAACAGATATGTGATTGATTATGTTTATATTCCTATTCCCGTGGTTACAAGGGACAGGACTGAAATATTTGTTTATCAGCAGCATAGGCTTGATATAATGCTTGGAACAAATTAAGATTATTGTTTATTATAGAGAAAATAGTTAACGCACAGATTGATTTTACAAATTTTCTTAATGGGCGCTATCTCTTTTCTCTATAATTGTGTTTTAAAGAATATAATTTATCAGGGTTAATTAAAATATGTTTGATATAAAAGAGGAATTAAAAAAGCTTCCCGATAAGCCGGGTGTTTATCTGATGAAAGATAATCACGAGGAGATTATTTATGTAGGAAAGGCACGTGTGCTGAAAAACAGGGTGCGTCAGTATTTTCAGAGCGGAAAGAATAAATCCGCCAAGATTTTAAAGATGATAAGTCTTATAGACAGCTTCGAGTATATTATTACGGATTCGGAGCTTGAGGCGCTTATTTTGGAATGTAATCTTATTAAGGAATATTCGCCCAAGTACAACACCATGCTCAAGGACGACAAGACCTATCCTTATATTAAGGTCACCGTTTCGGAGAGTTTTCCAAGGCTTATATACACACGTTCCATGAAGAAAGACAAGTCGAAGTATTTCGGACCTTATTCTGCGGCATTTGCCGTTAAGGATACCATTGAGCTTCTTAGGAAGATGTACAGGATAAGACCCTGCAATAAGGCATTAAAGGCATCGGGCAACGATATTCCCTACTGTCTTTACTATCATATAAAGCAGTGTGACGCACCCTGTCAGGATATGGTAACGGTAGAAGAGTACAGAAAGGGTGTTGATAAGGCTCTATTATTTTTAAGCGGAAAATATGATAATATAGTATCCGAGCTTACAGAAAAAATGTACAGCCATTCAGAAAAATTGGAGTTTGAAAAGGCGGGAGAGTATAAGAATCTTATAGATTCTGTAAATAAGATTGCACAAAAACAAAAAATTACGGGAAGTGACGGAGAGGACAGAGATATAATAGCGGTTGCGGGTGATAATATGGTCGCCGTGGCTCAGGTTTTTTTTGTGAGAGAGGGAAAGTTGATAGGAAGAGAACATTTTTATTTAAAGAATGTGCATAACAGCAGTATTCCTGAAATTCTATCCGATTTTATAAAACAGTTTTATCAAGGCTCGCCTTTTATTCCTAAGAGCCTTATGCTGCAAACCGCTATAAAGGATATGGATTTGATTAAGGAATGGTTGTCGGGCATAAGAGGCTCTAAGGTACAGATTTTAACACCCAAATATGGTGAGAAAGAAAAGCTGGTGGAGCTTGCCTATAAAAATGCCAAGCTTGTATTAAACATCGACAAGGAAAGATTAAAGGCCGAGGAGGCAAGGAACACGGGAGCGGTAAACAGGCTTGCAGGTATTTTAAATATTAAAAATCTCTATAGAATAGAGGCATATGACATTTCGCATATAAGCGGTTTTGAAACCGTCGGAGCTATGATTGTGTATGAAAACGGGACATTCAGGAAGAACGCCTATAGGAAGTTTAAGATAAGATCCGTCACGGCTTCCGATGACTATGCAGCTATGTATGAAACTTTAAAAAGGAGGCTCTCTCACATAGAAGATACTAATTTTGGAAGTTTTCCCGACCTTATCCTGATGGATGGAGGACGTGGACAGGTAAATATCGCACTTAGGGTAATCAGTGAGCTTAATCTTAACATTAAGGTCTGCGGTATGGTAAAAGATGATAAGCACAGGACTGCCGGACTCTACTACAATAATGAAGAGATAATTGCGGGTAAACACGAGGAAGATGTGATGAAGCTTGTCACACGTATACAGGACGAGGTGCATAGATTTGCCATTACATATCACAGATTAAGGCGTAAAAAGGAGCAGGTACACTCCATACTTGATGACATTAAGGGCATTGGACCTTTAAGGAGGCTTGCATTAATGAAACATTTCGGCAGTATTGATGCTATAAGGGAATCTGATGTGGACGGATTATCTGATGTTTCCGGCATGGATAAAAGGGCTGCAGAGGCTGTCTATGATTTTTTTCATAGATAAATCAATTGACTTAATGATAATAAAAAAGATTTTAAAACTGAAAATAGGAGAAAAATATGAAAACGGTTATTACCTACGGAACATTTGATCTGCTGCACGTCGGGCATATAAATATTTTAAAAAGAGCAAGGGCTCTTGGCGACAGGCTTATTGTTGCTTTGTCTACAGATGAGTTTAATGTACTTAAGCATAAAGAAGCCTATCATACCTATGAGGACAGAAAGATAATTTTAGAATCCATAAAATATGTGGATATGGTTATTCCCGAAGAAAATTGGGAGCAAAAATTAACCGATGTGGAAAAATATACACAACAAAAAAAACAAAACCCACAACAAACCCACCCAAAAAAACAAAAAAACAAAACCCCAACACAACACC
>CAUUGW010000169.1:0-3215 GCA_963544785.1 uncultured Lachnospiraceae bacterium
CAAGCCCTAAGAATTAATTTTTGGCAAATTCTGCAAGACTTAATCCCTTGTTCCTGTCAAGTGTCATCTGTACGCTCCATTCATGTGCAAACAAGAGCAGGGGTCTGTTTTTAAGATCCGACACTTTTTTCATATCCGCAGTTCCGTTAAGCGAATCAATATTAATGCTTTCATAATTATCTATCCATCTGATATACTTAAAAGGAAGCCCCTCTAAATTAATTTCCACATTATATTCGGTGTTCAATCTGTGCTTCAGCACATCGAATTGCAGGACTCCCACCACACCGACTATAATTTCTTCAAGCCCTGAGTTTATTTCTTTAAATATCTGAATAGCACCCTCTTTTGCCAGCTGATCTATTCCCGCCACAAACTGCTTTCTCTTCATAGTATCCATCTGACGAACTCTTGCAAAATGCTCAGGAGCAAATGTGGGTATTCCCTCATACCTTATTTTCATAGAGGGATCACAGACCGTATCTCCGATAGAAAATATGCCGGGGTCAAATACTCCTATCACGTCCCCCGCATAGGCATTTCTTATGATATGCCTGTCATCAGCCATCATCTGTTGCGGCTGTGATAATCTGAACTTCCTGCCACCCTGCATATGATAGACTTCGGATTCCACATCGAAGATTCCTGAGCAAACCCTCATAAATGCTATTCTGTCCCTGTGAGCCTTGTTCATATTTGCCTGAATCTTAAAAACAAAGGCGGAAAACTTCGGATTTTCAGCCTCAATCATTCCGGTGTCGGCAAGCCTCGGTAAGGGAGCGGTGCTCATCTTTAGAAAATATTGCAAAAATATTTCCACTCCGAAATTGGTGAGTGCCGAACCGAAAAACACGGGTGACAGTTTTCCGTTATGAACCTCTTTTATATCAAGTTCAGCCCCCGCCCCGTCAAGCAGTTCAAGCTCGGTTTCCAATTTTTCAAAGGCGGCATCTCCTATTAAATCACGGCTGTCATCAAGCTTTAACCTTGTGGCTACACCCTCTTTTGTCCCCTTTAACGTATCGCTGTATAAGACGACTTCCTGTGTCTGCCTGTCATAGACTCCTTTAAAATCCTTGCCGCTTCCGATAGCCCAGTTGACAGGACAGGTAGCTATTCCAAGCTCTTTTTCTATATTATCAAGCAGTTCAAAGCTGTCAAGGGCGTCCCTGTCCATCTTATTTATAAAGGTAAAGATAGGAATATGCCTCATTACACAGACTTTGAACAGTTTTCTGGTCTGTGCCTCCACTCCCTTTGCGGCATCTATTACCATCACCGCCGCATCACAAGCCATCAGCGTTCTGTAGGTATCTTCCGAAAAGTCCTGATGCCCCGGTGTATCCAATATATTTATACAATAATTGTCATACTCAAACTGCATGGCGGACGAGGTGACGGAGATTCCTCTTTCCTTTTCAATAGCCATCCAGTCCGAGACCGCATGTTTTGCAGTGGCCTTGCCCTTTACACTTCCTGCGGTGTTTATGGCACCTCCGTACAGCAAAAATTTCTCCGTGAGTGTGGTCTTTCCGGCATCGGGGTGTGAAATAATTCCGAATGTTCTTCTTTTGTTTATCTCATTTTTTAACTGTGTATCCAAATCCATATTAAAATCCCTTGTAATCCTATCTTATTCCGAGAATCATATCTCTAAGCAGCGTAATTGCAAACTTTGCCGCCCTGTTTCTTATAACGTTCCTGTTTCCTCTGAATTTATGCTCCACTATGTTAATTCTTCCGTCATAGCTGCAAGCAATATAGACAAGCCCGACCGGCTTCTTATCGCTTCCTGTAGGTCCTGCAACTCCCGTTATCGCAATGTTGGCATCAGCCCCGTATTTTTCAAAAAGCCCGACACACATAGCCTCTGCGGTATCGGCACTCACCGCACCGTGTCTTAAAATTACCATTTTCGGAACATTAAGCAATTCTGATTTTGATTCATCGGAATAGGTGACAAGTCCCATTTTAAATACGTCCGATGCTCCCGCATTTTCTATAATGTTGGACGCCAAAAGTCCTCCCGTACAGGATTCCGCAACCGCCAACGTCTGACCCTTTTTCCTTAATAAATCAAGTACCGTGGACTCAAGAGTGGCGTTTTCATCATCCGAAAATATATGCTTTCCAAACCTCTTTTTAAGCTCCGTTTCTATGGGCTCAATAAGTTTGATTGCACTCTCTTCATCGTCCGCCATAGCACTTATTCTGATATCTATTGTGGCAACCTTTGCATAAATTGCTACTGTAGGATTGCTGTTTTTAAGCAGGTCGAACATCTTGGTTTCAATAACGCTCTCCGATGCGTTGCACAGCTTTAATGTCCTTGAGTATATAAGACCGCTTAATTTTGTTCTGATATATTTTTCTATATCACCAAACATCGGTTCAAGCTCGAACGGAGGTCCCGGCAGTAAAATATAAGTCTTATCCCCCTTTTCAACTATCATACCCGGTGCTGTGCCGTTATGATTGTCAACTATAATTGCATCCTTTATCACCATAGCCTGTCTGAAATTATTCTCGGTAATTTCTATATTTCTTGACTTAAAAAATTCCTCCAGCCTGCTTTTTATCTCATCATTTAAAATTAAAGGCATCTCTAAGAATGATGAAAGTCCCTCCCTTGTCATATCATCAAGTGTAGGACCCAAACCGCCCGATAAGATAATAATATCACTCCTTGCGGAAGCCAGATTTAAGCTCTCCACAAGTCTTTGCATATTATCGCCAACCACCTGCTGATGATACAGATTCAGTCCCAAATCCGCACATTTTTTAGCCAAAAAACAGGCATTTGTGTTTACTATGTTTCCCATTAAAATCTCTGTTCCCACATTAATAATTTCCGCTACCATTTTTCTCCTTTACATACTGTCATCTAAAATCACATTTCTGTTTTTATAAATATATTCAACCAACGAAAATACTGTAAGTGCCACCGTCAAAATTATAAAAATGTTCTCAAGCAGTACCGCTCCCTTTATTTCTAACAACAAAATAATCACGGTAATCATAGTACAGACAGTCTTAAGCTTGCCCATCATACCGGCCGCAATTACTTTACCGTCACCCGCCGCAACCAGTCTGAATCCGCTTATTATAAACTCCCTTGCTATTATTATCTGTAAGGCAAGGCTTGGAAACCTCCCGTTATCCATAAGACAAATCATAGCGGCTACCACAAGAAGCTTATCCGCAAGCGGATCCAT
>CAUUGW010000170.1:0-3203 GCA_963544785.1 uncultured Lachnospiraceae bacterium
CGGGTACCAACTCAAAAATCTTATAATCACAGATAAAAGACATCACTTTTTGCCCGACCTTGGCTTTTACAATGTACATCTTCGAGCGTCTATAGAGCTTGGGCAGACTGTCGATAACGCTTTGAGGAAGCCCCGCCTGCGTTATCTTCATCTTTTTCTTATCAATAATAAGCATACTGTATTCCTGTCTGTTTGCCTCAAGCATTTTTTGGCTCTGTTCCTGTTTTTTTTGCAAATGCCTGCCGACAAAGAACAAAACAACAAGTGATACAATCATCACCGCCAATACAATAATAAGCACCAATATGGTTTTGGATAGCAAAAGGTCGGCATATAGGTATCTCGTCAAAAAAATCAATCCCCCTTTAATAAAAGTTTACTGTATGGAATTAAGGACAGCCTCTTCCTGATTATCAATATGTTTTTCCGCTATTTTGGTCGCATTTTTTACGTCTCTGTTTACAATGGCGTTTACAAGCTCTTCGTGCTCCTTTACAAGCATTATATGAGATGTTTTGTCCTTAATATATTCCATTCTGTATCTGTACATCTGCTCTCGCAGATTATTTAATATTCCAATCAACTTAGGATTATTCGTAGCATTATAAATTGTATCGTGAAACTTAACATCAGCCTCCGCCACCTTTGTCAAGTCTTCGGAATTAATCACATCTTTAAACTGCTTTAATGCAGTTCTTAATTGCATTATTCCCTCCTGAGTGATATTTCTACAAGCTTTGGTAACCGCCAAAACCTCAAGTACTCTTCTGATTTCAAGCACGTCCCTTATGCTTTTTACAGTGATTTGTGCCACCTTGGCTCCTCTTCTGGGATACATAACCACCAATCCCTCAAGTTCCAGCTTTCTAATAGCCTCTCGAACAGGAGTACGACTTACTCCAAGCTTCTTGGCAAGCGGCAACTCCATCAGTCTTTCATTCGGTTTCAAATCGCCTCGAAGTATCGCCTTTCTTAATGTATTAAACACTACATCTCTAAGAGGGAGATTGTCATCCATTTCTAAAAACAAATTATCTTCCATAAATCAAACTCCACTTCTAAAATGCACTGTTGTTTTTTGCACGCGCAAAACATTATAATAACGTTTTTGAAAAAAACATCCGTGACATATTTATTTTTCTCATTTTTTTGTAACAACTGTCTGCGTTTTTAAAATCATCAAACAACGCAAATACGGCTGAACCGCTTCCGGTTACCATAGTCTTCAAAGCTCCGTTTTCTAAAAAGCAATTTTTCAATTCTATAATCTCAGGGACCGACTCTTCAGCAATTTCTTCAAAGTCATTGCTCAAAAAATTCAAATAACTGTTATCGTTATTCTTAAAGCTGTCCATTATCTCATCAAAATAATCCACGCCTAATGCCGATTTCTTCCTGTCATATATGCAAAAAGCTTCCTTAGTGGATATTCTTTTGTTCGGAACCGCCAATAATACATACTTTTTTAAAGCATAAGGTAACGACTCCAGCTCTTCTCCGACAGATGTGGCTTTCATAAGCCCACCCCTTAAGCAAAAGGGTATGTCGGCTCCATACTTTACCGAAAAATCGGACAGCTCCTTATTAGACAGCCCAAGTTCAAAATACATATTTAATCCCAAAAGTGCGGCTGCGGCATCGGAGCTGCCTCCTGCAAGTCCCGCCATAACGGGAATCCTTTTTATTATCTTAATATTTACAGAATTTTTTATTTCGTATTTTTTAATAAAATCAAATGATACCTTATATACGATATTTGATTTCATTTCAATATCATTTAATAAATTAAATGAATCGTCGTACATAGATACCGCAATCTCACCTTTTTCGTCATCTGAAACAGATATTTGAACATCATCATGGAGTGAAATTTCCTGCATTATCATTTTTAAATTATGATAATTATCAGTCCTCTTATTTTCTATTTTAAGATAAAGATTGATTTTTGCATAAGCCGGTAAAATTATCGTATTTTTATTTTGTACCAAATATTCTATCTCCCGCATCTCCAAGACCCGGAACAATATATTTATGCTCATTCAACTTTTTGTCCAATGCAGCTATAAAAATATCGACATCAGGGTGATCTTTTTGCATTCTCTCTATTCCCTCCGGTGCGGCAATTATGCACATAAGTCTGATGTTTTTAACCGACTTTTTCTTTAACATGGTGATAGCCGCAGAAGCGGAGCCCCCTGTAGCAAGCATAGGATCCGTTACAAAGACATCTCTGTTGGCACAATCCGACGGCAGTTTACAATAATATTCCACAGGCTGAAATGTTTTCGGATCTCTGTATAAACCTATGTGTCCGACCTTAGCAGCCGGTATCATAGTTAAAATTCCGTCCACCATTCCGAGCCCCGCCCTTAAAATAGGAACCACCGCCATTTTCTTTCCATATAGTTCCTTTACTACAGTTCTGCAAATAGGAGTTTCTATTTCTATCTCTTTAAGCTGTAAATCTCTGGTAGCTTCATAACACATAAGCATTGATATTTCTCCGATTATGGTTCTGAAATCCTTACTCCCGATATTTTTTCGTCTGATTATACCCACCTTATGTTGTATTAAAGGGTGGTCCATTACAATAACCTTAGACATAAAACACCTCCCTAATCGCTTAATTATACATTTATTTATTATAAAAATCAAGGTACTTTTATAAAACAATATTATTTTTTGTCCCTATATAAATCCGCAAATTTCGTGTATTGAGGATTCCAGGAAAGTTCTATAGGTCCTACAGGTCCGTTTCTTTGCTTCGCAATAATTATCTCCGCCACATTCCTTTTTTCAGTTTCCGGCTCGTAATAATCTTCTCTATAAATAAACATTACAATGTCTGCATCCTGTTCTATCGCTCCCGACTCTCTTAAATCCGACAACATAGGTCTGTGATCGCCCTTTCTTTGCTCCACCGCCCTGCTTAACTGGGACAATGCAATTATCGGAATTTCAAGCTCTCTTGCAAGGGTTTTAAGCGATCTTGATATTGCCGACACCTCACTTTGTCTGTCCTTGCCGTTCCCGCTCATTAACTGCAAATAGTCTATGACCACCAAGCCCAAATTATGATCAATTTTATATTTTCTGCACTTGCTTCTAAGCTTATCCACACTGATACCTGACGTATCGTCAATTATTATATTGGAATTCGCCAAATCCACAGCCTTATTAACAAGCTCCGCATAATCGCTGTC
>CAUUGW010000171.1:0-3164 GCA_963544785.1 uncultured Lachnospiraceae bacterium
CATAAAAAGCTCTATAACTCTGGATATCTTGTGCATATCTATGTTACACTCGTTTATCCTGCCTTTATTCTTTTTTAAAAGCTCAAGCTTTATATAAGAAAAGCTGTTCATCACATAATGCGGAACTACCGAAAAAACCTCAGCCCCGTATATTTCATCGGACAGATTAATATTTCGCTTGGCAAATTCCTCATTTATAAAATCAAACTTAGCCATTTCTTTCATATTGGGAGAATTTATTGCAAAAAGACATTCCTCGTTTAAATTGGAGGCATTTAACAGTAATTTCCCTATATTCAATATAGAGCCCAAGGCGGTATCAAATTTTATGTCGGTTGCCAATTTGTCCAAAACCTCATCTAAATAATAATTAAGCAAATTCTTTATATATTTTAAATTTAACAGCTTTTTCTCATAGTCATTTTTATTTTGCAGAATTACCTCATCTACAATTATATCTTTCTCAAAGTCTTCAATTTTTAAGCCCATTCTTTTACCCTCTTTATACCTGTTCCACTATCATCAGCTCCACAGCGGTTTTATCCTCTATTTGTCCAAGCATTACGGCTTCCTCAAGATCACAACCGGACTTAAGCTTTTTCATCAAAAATTCTTCACTTAAACTGTCCACAAAATCCCAATATTTTTTTTTAATTATATACTCATTTTTTCCCAATACCTGAGCTATATCTTTAGCAGACATCTTGATATTCTTGCCCTGCTTTATGTGTAAAATCAAAAGATATTCTTTATTTATCATTTTTAATATCTTTGTAGGAGCCTCTTTTAATAAAAGCATATCCCTATACAGCAAAAAAGAATGCTTTAATCGACCCTCTATGGTGGAGCTTATCATTTCAAAGATCTTATTATGAATATTGGGAATGCTTAAAGATAAAATATCTTCAACAGCAATATGTTTTTTTTCAAAACAATAGGCTATTAATTTTTTAACCTCCGTGTCCAATATATCCATGTAATTATCAACCATTGACAATAATAAATCTGTCGCACTGTCTTCAATGGTCATATCAGCTCCCTTTACCACCTGAAGATTCACCCATTTTTTGAGATCCTTTATATCCTGCTGTCCGAAATATATGTCGGCATTAAGCTCCTTTAACTTTTTAAAATTCTTTGTTCTGCCGTCTAAAGTGTCTTCAATGAATACAACATAACAGTAATCGGGAATTGCGGTCAAATTATCCAACAAGTTTTTATTATTAGGTTTACAAACATCAATATTATCAAAAATAATCAGCCTTTTATCAGACATAAAGGGAAAGCTGAAAAAAATATCCGACACCTCATTTAAATCATAGTCCTTATTAAAAACGCTTAGATTAATCGAATTTTTATCTCCCGCTATCCTATGTATCAGTTGATTTTTATAAAATCTTATCAGATATTTTTCTTCTCCATAAAGAACATACACCTGTTTTAAGGTATTATTCTTTAAATCCTTGATTAAAGCTTTCCCTTTTGTGTCCGCTGACGGTCTTTTTATCATTGCTTAATGCTTTCAGCAAGTGCTGTAAGTGTTCCTATCTGTCCCTGCATATCTGACGGTATAAGTATCTTTGTAGACTTTCCGTCCGCCATCTTTTCCATAGCCGCTATGCTTCTGAGTCTTATAACCGCATCATCTGCACCTGCGACTCTGATCTTTTCAATACCTGTAGCCTCGGCATCTTTCACCTTTATAATAGCCTCAGCCTCTCCCTCTGCGGCTAAAATAGCGGCCTGTTTCTGTGCCTCTGCAGCCAAAATAGCGGCCTGCTTCTGTGCCTCGGCTTCTAATATTGCAGCCTCCTTATCAGCCTCCGCTGTAAGGATTTTAGCGGTCTTATCACCCTCCGCTATTAATACAGCGGCTTTCTTATCACCCTCAGCCTGTAAGATTTTCTCTCTTCTTTCACGCTCCGCTCTCATCTGCTTTTCCATTGCATTCTGGATATCAACCGGAGGCTGAATGTTCTTAAGCTCAACTCTTGTTATCTTTATCCCCCATGGATCTGTGGCTTCGTCAAGTATCGCACGCATTTTACCGTTGATTAAGTCTCTGCTTGTCAATGTTTCATCAAGCTCCATATCACCTATAATATTTCTAAGAGTTGTAGCCGTGAGATTTCCGATAGCGCTCATAACATTTTCAACTCCGTATGTGGCAAGTTTAGGGTCTGATACAATCATATAAACAACACTGTCAATCATCATTGTTACATTATCCTTTGTGATAACCGGCTGTGGGGCAAAATCAACTACCTGTTCTTTCATATTTACCCTTTTAGCAATTCTGTCAATGAACGGCATTTTGAAATGAATACCGGCATTCCATGTGGAAAAATACAGTCCCAATCTTTCCACAACATAGCTGCTTGCTTGCGGAACAATTACAATACACCTTAATCCTATTCCGAGTACAATTAAAATGGCAATAATTGTAATACTGTTCCTTAACAACAAGTTTGAATTTGATAATAACATAAAAATCCTCCTAAATTTAATTATTTTTAATTTTATATTTCTTTTATAATAAGCTTTACTCCCTCGATTCGTTCCACAACCACTATTGTGTCCTTGGCTACCATCCTGTCTTCTATGTTTCTGGCGGACCATTTCTGTCCCTTTATTTGCACCTCTCCTTTGTTAAGCACATTATTTATATCCTCTGTGACTACACATTCCATTCCTACAAGGCTGTCTACATTGGTAGCATGCATAATCACATTAAGATTTTTTCTTGCAAAGGGTTTTATTAAAATCATTGTGAGTAAAGACACCACTATAAAAATTACATATTGATAAAATACGGGGCAATTTAAATTACTCGCAATAAGTGCGGCGAAACCGCCGAAAGCAAACCATATACTGACCATTCCCACAGTCAAGGACTCCAATACTCCGGCTGCTATAGTAACAATCAACCATAATAGGATCATACCCGTACACCCCTCCTTTAATTTGTGACATTCATAGCCGCCTTTGAGATCAAATAATAAACGTTATCTTCCAAATCTACTTTTATTACGGTTTTATCAACCGTTACCAGATGATGCATAGCGGAAGATACGGTTTGAACCGAATATCCGAAAAGCCCGGGATAATGTAGCAGCTGTCCTATCGTCATCGGCTTTGTATAGAGCCTTAAGGCATTTAATATA
>CAUUGW010000172.1:0-3153 GCA_963544785.1 uncultured Lachnospiraceae bacterium
ATACGGTAATGTACTATATATATTATACTGCGTTTAAACTGTACAGATACGGATATGCAAACGCCATGGGCGTGATACTGGCAATTTTTATAGCAATATTGTCCGCAATCCAGTTCAAGGTGGCTAAGGAACGTTGATATACGCTTTTTTGCAATTCAATATTTTGTGAGGAAAATATATGCTTAAGTCAAAAAGACACGGGGTACATAAGATTTCGCCTTATCGTATATTTTGTATGGTGGTTCTGTGTTTGCTTTCGTTTTTCTTTCTTTTTACGCTTTATTGGATAATTACGGGAGCCTTTAAAACTCCCGGGGAAGTAAATTCCGTGACTCCGGTGTGGGTTCCTTCCGAATGGACGTTGGACAATTTTAAAAAGCTTTTCAGCAGACAGTATGCCCCTCTTTGGGAGCTTCATATCCCGTTCAGCTCGAAATTTACCGCTGACGGAGAGTCTATAGTGTTTTCGTCGGGACCCGTGGTTCCTGCCGCTCTCAGATGGCTTATAAATACGGTGTTTATGTCGCTTATGGCTATGGTTATAACCTGTATAACCGCCGCCATGGCGGGGTATGCACTTGCCAAAAAGAGATTCAAAGGGAGGATACTGCTTTTTTCACTTATAGTTGCAGCCATGGCTCTTCCCAAGCAGGTTATACTTATTCCTCTTATAAGAGAGATGTCGGCTTTAAGTCTCTATAATACAATCTGGGCTGTTATTTTTCCCATAGTAGGCTGGCCTTTCGGTGTATTTCTCATGAAGCAGTTCTCCGAGAGTATTCCTCATGAGATGCTTGAAGCCGCCAGGATAGACGGGGCGTCGGAACTGAGAACCTTTATAGATATAGTTGTTCCCATGATAAAGCCGGGAATAGGGGCTTTGGCTATATTTACCTTTATAAGCAGCTGGAACGACTATTTCATGCAGCTTATTATGCTCTCTTCCACGGGCAATTTGACTATTTCTCTCGGTATTGCAAAGCTTCAGGCTGAAAATTCCACGGATTTCGGGCTTATTATGGCGGGAGCCGCACTTGCTTCCGTTCCCATTTTGGCGGTATTCCTCGTTTTCCAGAAGAATTTTACGCAGGGAATATCGATGGGAGCGGTAAAGGGCTGATTACAGGAGCTGACATTTAATGGAAAAATATATCCTCATAGATATAGGCGGATCGCAGATCAAGCACGGCATTTTGGAAGATGGAAAGATAATAAGGGCGGAAGTTGCGGACACAAACGCACAGCTTGGCGGAAAACATATACTGAATACCGTTTTGGGTTTAATAGAAGAAAAGATAAGATATGAGGAAGGCTCCTGTTTTGAAGGAGTATGTATTTCATCCGCCGGAATGGTCGATCCCGAAAAGGGAGAAATATTCCATTCGGGTCCGACAATACCGGATTATAAGGGCATAAATTTTATTAATGCCGTAAAGGAAAGATTTTCTTTGCACTGCGAAATAGAAAACGATGTCAACTGTGCGGCTCTTGCGGAGTATATGAGCGGTGCGGGCTGCGGAGCTCAAAGTCTGCTGTGTATGACAATAGGAACGGGTATAGGCGGCTGCTTTATAGAGGGCGGAAAGGTGCTTCACGGCTTTTCAAACAGTGCCTGTGAAATCGGCTATATGAAGATGAAGAGCAGTGATTTAAGCTTTGAGGAGCTTGCAAGCAGCGGCGCTCTCAGTAAAAGAGTGGCTGAACTCAAGGATGAAACGGTTGACAAATGGAGCGGCATAAGGATATTTGAAGAGCTGTACAAAGGCGATAAGGACTGTATGGAAGAGGTTGAGCTGATGTGCAGATATCTTGCCGAGGGGATCTCCAATATAGTATATGTGCTTAATCCTGAAGTGGTGGTGCTCGGTGGCGGTATAATGCAGCAAAAGGAGTATCTGCTTCCTAGAATAGGAAAATATCTGAATGAAACTCTTATAAGTGTGTTGGCTGAAAATATAAAAATAAGGGCTGCACAAAACGGAAATAATGCGGGAATGCTTGGAGCATATTACCATTTCAGACAGCGGACGAGGTGACGGGAAGGCTTATGCTTATAAAAAATGCTTTGGTTTTCGGAGCGGATAAAAAATTCATTAAAAGAGACGTGTTTATACGGAACGGGATTTTCGTCGATGAGGGCAATAAAAGCGATGAAGATGAAGTGATAGATGCCGACGGAACCTACTGTATACCCGGACTTATCGACATACATATACACGGCGCCGTGAACAGCGACGTGTGCGACGCCACGGCAAAGGCTTATGCGGAAGTCGCCAAATACGAAGCAATGAACGGCATAACGGCGATTTGTCCCGCCACGCTTACGCTTAGGGTAGATGAGCTTGAAAAAGTTCTAAAAACAGGAGCCTCATTTTCCGGAGAGCTTGCAAAAAAAACTCCTGATGAAAGACATGAATATGCAGATATAGTAGGCTTCAATATGGAGGGTCCCTTCATAAGCCGGATAAAAAAAGGAGCTCAAAACGGAAAATATATCATACCCTGTGATGCGGGTATTGTTGACAGATTCATCAAGGCGTCGGACGGCTTGGTAAAGATAATAGGTCTTGCTCCGGAGGAAAATCCTGATTTTGAAAATTATATCGACGAGGTAAAGGGTAAGGTAATAGTTTCGCTTGCACATACCAATGCGGGCTATGAAACAGCCATGAAGGCTTTCAGGGCGGGAGCCTCACATGCGGTTCATCTGTACAATGCAATGACGGGGCTTGAGCACAGAGCACCCGGAGTAGTGGGAGCCGTATCGGACAGTGCCGCAGTAAACGCCGAGCTTATCACAGACGGAGTTCATGTTCATGAGGGAGCCGTTCATGCGGCGTTTAAGATGAACGGAGAGGACAGGATAGTGTTTATAAGCGACTCTCTCAGATGTGCGGGAATGCCTGACGGAGAATATATTCTTGGCGGACAGGAGATAATCAAGGAAGGTAGATTTGCAAGGCTCAAGGAAGGCGGAAATATAGCGGGATCGGTATCGAATTTAAGAGAATGTATGGTAAATGCCGTAAAAGAAATGAATATACCTCTTGAAACCGCAGTCGCCTGCTCAACCATAAATCCCGCAAGAGCTATAAAGATTGACGACAGCTACGGAAGTATAGAGTCCGGAAAAAAAGGACATGTGCTTCTTTT
>CAUUGW010000173.1:0-3142 GCA_963544785.1 uncultured Lachnospiraceae bacterium
CCGATAGAATAACCGAACATACAAAAACCATAGATACGGTGGAGCATGCGGCTGAAAATATAGGCTGCAGCGAAGCCGAAATAGCAAAGACTTTGTCTTTTGCAGTTGACGGCAGGACCGTAATAGTGGTTATGGCGGGAGATACAAGAGTAAACAGTTCCAAGTTTAAGTCTATATTCCATACCAAGCCCCGCATGGTTCCGGGGGATATGGTGGAAGAACTTACGGGCTTTGCTCCGGGCGGCGTCTGCCCTTTTGCTCTGCCTGATGATATTCCGATTTGGCTGGATGTATCTCTTAAACGCTTTGAATACGTGCATCCCGCCGGTGGAAATGAATTTACCTCGGTAAAGCTTACTCCTAAAGAGCTTGAGGTTGTAACAGGTGCTGAGGGCTGGTGCGATGTATGTAAGCTGCGTGAAGAAAAGTAAGCTTTTATTTACATGAGCAATTGAATTTTAAATAGTCCATCTGCTGACTTTTTCTGATTTTAGCCACAACTTGGCATATTGTCCATTTTGTTTTATCAGTTCTTGATGCCGTCCCTTTTCTTGAATTGTCCCATCGCTTCCAAGTACAAGAATTTGATCGGCATTTCGTACGGCTGCCAATTTATGAGCCACCACGAATACTGTTTTTTCCTGTACAAGTGCATTTACAGCCTGTTGAATCAGCCGTTCGTTTTCAGGGTCTATATTGGCAGTTACTTCGTCCAGTAAAACAATCGGAGCATCCTTGAGCAGCGCCCGTGCGATAGTTATACGCTGGCGCTCTCCCCCTGAAAGTGTACACCCGCCTTCTCCTACAACCGAGTCATAACCGTTTTCCATCTGCACAATAAATTCATGACAATGGGATTTTTTTGCTGCTTCTATCACTTGGTCATGGCTTGCGTCGGGATTGCCGAATTTAATGTTAGCATGGATTGTGTCATGGAACAGATAAGCTTTTTGAAATACGGCACTGATCTGTCTTATCACGCTGTCGCACTTCATGTTGCGAACATCAACTCCTCCGATTTCAATACTTCCGCTGCCTACATCCCAAAACCTGGCAATCAGATTCAGAATGGTACTTTTTCCGCTTCCTGAGGGTCCGACGATTGCAGTCAGAGTTTTTTCAGGCGCATGAAAGCTTACATCGGACAGTACGGGTTTATCACCATAGGAAAAACATACATCGCTAAATCTCACATCAAATGTTGAAGGAATAATTTCCTGTCCATCCTCGTCCATAACAGCTGAGTCCATTACATTCTGCATACGGTCAAGACAGGTGTTCATCAAACGCAGGATACCGGAGGAAACCTCAAGAATTTCCATGGGCGTATAAATGGCAAATATCATGGTAACAATTACCGTTGCCGTTTCAGGAGGAATTGTTCCGTCTGTGATAAAGACGGCGGTCAAGAGCAGGATAAGCATTGTAAAAAGATTTAAAATGATAAAATATAGTGCTATAAAGGGCATTCCTTTCATTTCAAAATTGTAGGATACGATCTCAAGTCGTTTAAGCACATCAACAAGACGCTGTTTCTGCTTTCCGGCAAATCCAAACGCTTTTATAACATAAATACCTTGAAGGTATTCCAGCATGACTGAGGATGTTTCTGCGTGAGTACTCTGCCTTTCTTTTCCGCATTTAATCCAAATACGCTGAATAGTTTCATTTACAAGTAAAGCTGACGGAAAGGCGATGAGCGCAGCTGTAGCGATACGCGAATCCAAAACAAAGAGAGCTGTCATAACGATGACTGTGCTTACAATGGCTCCGATAGTTTTTGAGACATATGTCATCGCCATGCCTTCCACAAACACAAGGTCGTTATTTATGACGGATGAAAGCTCTCCCACATCGGTATGGTTATAAAAATCCATGGGCAGATGCAGCAGCTTTTCACCAAGCTGATGACGTTTTTCACACATAATTTCATAGCCCGTTCCGCTTTGCAAGGTGTATTCCAGCAGCTTGAATACAAAACGCAGCGGGATAGAAGCTGCGAGAAGTGAGGAAATCAGAATAATATGCGAAATTTTAAATTCTCCGCCCAATACAAGTCGGAAGGATATAAAAATAAGAAAAACGAAAAATGCAGGTATGCTGCTTTCAAGGAAACCTGCTACAAAAGAAAGGATCAGCCTGCCCCTGTGCTCATAAGATAATTTCAATATTCTTCCGATAATTCCAATCACAGTATTCCGTCCCCGCTTTCTTTCGCTATCCGATTATCCAATTTTCCGTTTCAATGCAGGCATTGAACATCGTTTTATAATCCATGCTTATATCAAGAAGTTCCACATGTTTTCCTTGCGCAATAATTTTTCCTTTTTTTAACACAAGAATATTGTCAAATCCCATAATCGTATGAATGCGGTGGGCAATAACAATCAGCGTTTTTCCTTTGGTAAGCTCCCCGATGGCTTCCTGTATTTGTTCTTCACTATCAGGATCAATACTGGCTGTAGCCTCATCCAGTATCAGTATGGGTGCGTTTTTCAGGATAGCACGAGCGATACAGATTCGTTGTTTTTCTCCTCCGGACAGTCTGCTTCCGTCATAACCGACCGCTGTATCATAGCCTTTTGGGGTATTCATAATGAAATTGTGACACCGGGCTTTTTTTGCCGCTTCTATAATTTCGTTTTTTGAAGCATCAGGTTTTCCTATACGAATGTTATCACCGATAGAAATATTAAATAAAAAAGTATCTTGGAAAACAAAGCTGACTTTATCCATCAGCGTATCGACAGACATCTCTCGAATGTCCACGTTTCCTATCTTAATACTTCCGCCATCTACATCCCAAAATCGGCATAGAAGCTTGGCTATTGTGGATTTGCCGCTTCCGCTTTCTCCTATAACGGCGAGACTGTTCCCTTCCGGAGCAATGAAGGAAATACCTCTTAAAACCGGCGTAGTTTTGTTATATGAAAAGGAAACATCCTGAAAAGAGATATCGCAGCGTTTAGGTATGTATACATTGTTATAAACGGCTATTTCAGGTTCGGTCAGTATGTGATTGATATTTTGCTCCGCTTCAACCACCATAGAGATTCCGTCTGCAAATTCGGTCAGCTTAAGCAGCGGAGCTGCAAAACCCATAGTAATCAATACAAAGAGTACAAAAACGGAAAAATTCAAT
>CAUUGW010000174.1:0-3129 GCA_963544785.1 uncultured Lachnospiraceae bacterium
GCTGTGCTGTGCTGTTAAAATTCTATTTTTACCTGCCATTAATGTCAACCCCTTTTTCCTATAATTTATCCATTTTATATTAAACCTAAAATCAAAGATTATACAAGAAAACCGGCACGAGTTGCAATCAAAACGGCACGAGATGACAAATTGTATAAAAAACCTATCCATTGCCCCGCTTTTCAAGTCCGGTTTCGGTTGCATTAGGTTGAAACAGCTTTGTTATGCCAAGCATTACACGGCAGTTTAAAGCAGAATTATTCTTCATTTAACGGAATGGCTATATTGACATAAAATTCATGTTCATCATGGAAAAACTCCACTTGCCCGTTGTATTTCTCCACTGTGGATTTGACAGAGGTAATCCCAAGCCCTCTGCCGCTTCCTTTTGTGGAATGATATTCTCCGCTTTTCATCTTTATATTTCCGTCAAAGCTGTTGGTTTCCACAATATAGAGCCACGAGCCTCCGTGAGTCGTTATCGTCAGTTCGATAAACCGCTCTTTGCCGTCTGCATTTTTGGCAGCATCGACGGCATTTTCCAAGAGATTTCCTATCATAGTGCATAGCTCGACATCGGAAAGTATCTGCTGTTTATTGATATCAATGCTGAAACTGACATCAATATTTTCATTTTTTGCCTGTGCCGCATAAAAATTCAAGATTGCGTTTAAGGCATCGTGTTTTGTATACATAAGGGTTTCATTTGTCGGAATCTCTCGAATATAATCGGCAAGGTAGGTATTGACGGCATCTGTATTTCCTGCCTCAGCCATATTTTTTAAGGTTCTTATTATCTGTCTGAAATCATGTCTTGCCTTGGCGGAATCACTGATATATTTCATCTGTGTATAATATTGCTTTTCCTGTGTTTTCAATATTTTTCTCTCCTGCTCGGTCTTTGCCGCATCGAGCAGTATGCTTACAGTAAAATAGAATACGACATTCATAGCCACCCATATGAGAAAGACAATCGAAAGGATAATAAGTACTACCGTTCCGACCCTGTTTACATAAAGTGTTTTGTATTTCAGCGGACGCATAAAAAGATTGATCATTAAAATTGAGCTTGAAAACGGAAGTGTCATCAGCCACACTTTTGCAATATGCAGTCGTTCAACCAGTATACTCCCATATTTCCCAAAGAAAAATCCTATGGGAATTGAAAGTATACTGCTTAGAGCTAAGAGAAAAAATGTGTAATCCAAACTCGCAGAATTGATACCAAGACTTGGATGTCTTGCCGCATCAAAACAGGCGGCAAAATTTGCCGATATGGAGATCAATGCCATCACATTCACAAATATTGCAACCGCCTTGCTGATAACTGTCTTGATACTGTGTGCATAAAAAGCAAAGCACCCAATTAGTACAGGAAACAAAATAATATTGGCATCAAAAGAAAAATATATCTCCGTAAGAGCGGCGAGGACAGAAAGGAGAAGGAATGCAGGAACCGCCCTTATCAGTATCAGACGAAGCGGGTATCTAAGCAGCCTCCTCATCGGAAGATAGCAAAGGATAGCGGACGGAATAAGCACAAGATATTCCAGCATATTTGATGACAGCTGTTTCATCATCGCTTTGCTTTCTCCCTTCTTTGTGTAGCTTCTTTTCTTAATTTCTGAAAAATATAGTTTTGCCAAGTGGACACAAACTGCTTTTCTTTTCTGAGATTGCAGGGAAATTGCATCCCGCCTGCAAGGTGGCATACACCGCTTCTAAAGCTCTGTATAAAGTCCATATTGACAATCACGCCCCGCATGATGAGTAGAAACCTTTTGTCTTTGAAAACCTCCTCCGACACACCGGAAAAGGTAAGACGTGGCGTATAGGTATTGCCATGCTTATCATAAATTTCAATATTGTGGGAAGAGGCACTGATTGCCACAATATCATTAAGGGCAAGGTGATACTTAGTCCTATTTACAGAAAAAGAAAGACTCTGCCCCAACTGCGTCTTTCTCTCGAAAATATCATCCATAATCCGACAAACCTGTGCCGGATCGGCAGGCTTTTCTATGTAATCAAAGGCATGATTGTGCAAAGCTTCTACATGGTGTTCCTCACTGGTTGTAAGAAAAACCAAAATGACATCTCTGTCAGTTTCCCGAATAATTTTAGCTGCCTGCATTCCGGTCATACCGTCCATATAGATGTCTAAAAAAAGAATCGCATAGAGAAATGGCTGATAGTTATCAAGCAAAGCCTCTGCACTGTCAAAATGCTCTATATTCAGTTTTTCTCCGCTATCGGCAGCGTACTTTAAGAGAATGCCGTTTAGCTTTTCTCTGTCCTCTTTCCTGTCATCTATAATGGCTATGTTCATGTTTATCAACTCTTTTCTCTTATCAGTCTATATCTCAAAATATTTGCGTTCTTATACAGTAAGATTGAGTATGCTTGATTTTTTTCATAAGGGTATCTGTTTAACATAAAGTAAAAGAATGCTGTTTTATATAAAAGGATTATACTCTAAAAATGGAATATAAGCAAGCACAGTAAGTGCATATGCACTTACGAAAAAATGGACTTTAGCGTTCCACAAGGGAACTGCTCTTTTCGTCCGTTTCAGCTTGTTGGGAAAGTCCCCAAACCCCTGTGCAATCAATCTTACTTGTAATTGTTACTTAAATTTTTTCCCATAAATTTATCCGTATATTGCCTCTCTATTGAATTTTTCTTCAAAAAATGATATACTATTTTTGTAATTTAAATAAGAATTTTATCTCTTAACAGGAGATTTCTTGACAAAGAAATATAAAAATAAATGAAACCTGTAACTCAAGTTGGTACTTGATTTTACAGGTTTTTTCTTTTATAAAATTTTGTTTTTCTATATGAATTTGGAGGTTATACTATGGCAAACAGAACAAGAAACAACGGAATATACCTTATGCTTTCCGATGATGAACTTGAAATTTTAAACAAAAAATATAAACTTTCCGGTTGTAAAACTCTCCGTCAGTTTATGATGAAGTGTATACTGGAAAAAGATATTTTTGTACTTGATATGAAAGTTTTTAAGGATATGTCTACAAATATCGGAAGAATTACAGGCAGCATCAATCAGATTGCAAAGAGAGTAAATTCAACAAGTATCATCTACAAAGATGATATCAATGATTT
>CAUUGW010000175.1:0-3107 GCA_963544785.1 uncultured Lachnospiraceae bacterium
GCTCATTAAAACGCTTCTCGGCTTTGTCCCCTCATCTTCTCCTACTATGCCCTCCGATTCCATCTGATCCATTATCCTGCCCGCCCTGTTGAATCCTATTTTTAAGGCTCGCTGAAGCATACCTATTGATGCCTTTTCTTTACCCACCACAAGAGATGCAGCCTCAATAAACAACGGATCAAGTCCGTTATCGGTATCGGCATTTGAAATACTGCCGTCAATCATTGATTGATTCCCCGCCTTTGCTATCTCTCTTTCTATAGTATCATCGGGTTGTCTGTTCTTCAGTTTAGCCTGTTCTTTAAGATAAGATGTCACCCTTTCCACCTCTTCATCGGAAATGAATGCACCCTGAAGTCTTATAGGTGTCTGAAGCCACTGAGGTCCGAAGAGCATATCGCCCTTTCCAAGAAGCTTTTCTGCCCCGTTCATATCAAGAATTGTTCTTGAATCTACTCCCGATGTCACTGAAAATGCAATCCTTGAGGGCATATTTGCTTTAATAAGTCCCGTGATTACGTTTACGGAAGGTCTTTGTGTCGCCAATATCAGGTGCATTCCGGCAGCCCTTGCAAGCTGTGCCAGTCTGCAAATAGCCTCCTCCGCTTCCTTTGCGGATACCATCATAAGGTCGGCAAGCTCATCCACTATGATTACAATTTTAGGAAGAACCATCAATCCGTCAGATTCTACCGCATCTTTGTTCTCAGGAGATTGTATCCATTTATTATAACCTGTCAGATCTCTCACTCCCGCATTTGCGAACAGCTGATACCTTTTGGTCATCTCCGCAACAGCCCAATTCAAAGCTCCGGCGGCTTTCTTCGCATCTGTTACTATCGGTGCAAGCAGATGAGGAATACCGTTATAAACACTTAATTCCACCACCTTGGGATCTACCATTATAAGCCTTACATCCTTCGGACTGCAGGTATATAGTATGCTCATTATCAGAGTATTGATACACACCGATTTACCCGAACCGGTAGCACCCGCTATCAGAAGATGCGGCATTTTGGAAATATCCTCAACTATCGTCCTGTTGGATAAATCCTTTCCGACTGCAAACGCAAGTCTGCATTTGTTATTCTTAAAAGCATCGTCCTCAAACAAATCCCTCAGCATAACCGTGCTGTTTTCGGCATTAGGAACCTCTATACCGATATATGATTTCCCCGGTATCGGAGCTTCAATTCTTATATCAGGTGCCGCCAATGCAAGCTTTATATCATCTGATCTTGCCAAAATCTGACTGACCTTTACCCCGGGAGCCGGACTTAGCTCATACCTTGTAACCGTAGGTCCTATGCTTGCCCCTATCATATTTACATTTATGTTAAAGCTTACAAATGTATCCTCCAGTTTTTTCATAGTTTCTTTTATTTTAAAATTATCAGTCTGTTTTATACCGTTTCCCTTTTTTAAAAGGTCAATCGGAGGAAAAGCATATTCTATATCCTTTATCTCAGGTTTTTCCGGTTCCTCATTTTTAAACTCCGGTTTTTCAGCGTTCAAGTCATCTTCCTGTTGTTCAAAAGAAGCAAGGCTTTTATCAATACTCTCGTCAATTATGTCTTCAACGTCAATACTGTCATCAATGATTTTATCAATACCGCCGTCAACATCGTTGTCAATACTGTCATCAACGATCTCATCAACACCGCTTTCCCGCTCTTCTTCATCTGTAGATAAAACTTGAAAATCATTAAATTCTTCTACAGATTCTTCTGCGGTATTTTTTAATTCTTCCTGTTCAATAGGCATATCATTTGACGAAGATATTTCGGCTTTCACTTCACATATAGGATCAGTATATTCCGAACTTTCAAAGGGATTGAGATTTATTTCTTTCATTCCCACATTACTTCCCATCGGATTGGGTTTTATATTAATGTTTTTGGTAAATTCAACCGGACTGAAATCCGCAGTTTTATCGGTATCGGTATCAATATTTAAAATTCTTATAGCCCTTGCTTTTTCTTCAAAGCTTACCACATTTTTCGGCTCATTTGCCTGTCTGCTTCTTTCTTTGAAGTTTACAATAGTGGAATTATAAGCCTTTTTTCCGCCTTTTTTCATTACTGCGAACAAAGATTTTTGGCTTGCAATTATCAGACATATAAGAAACAGGATTATAAATATAAAGACGGTTGCTATCTTTCCGACAGCATTATAAACAGCCGTAGAACATATCGCACCGATAACGCCACCTCCGTTCCTGCTTTTAATCGCCTCTAAATAGATATTAATTAAATTAAAGTCCTTGCTGACATCTATAGACAATATATGAATTATAGAAACTAATGATACATACATTATTATGAATGCGGCAACTCTTGCCTTTATTTTTTTGTTATCGGAGTTCGCCTTTATGAAAGTATATATAACAAATAAAAAAATAGGAAAAATATATCCGAAAATGCCGAAAAGTCCAAATAAAAATCCACCTATAAAAAGCAGGGGACCCTTTCCCCCGCCTAATACACCTATTAATAATACTACAGATATTGCAAACATAACCAAGATTTCAACCTCGGTTTTTACTCTGTCGAAAGATGACCTATTATCTACACTGCCGGAATTTTTCGGCTGTTTTTTATTTTGTCGTTTACTTAATTTATTTTTATCGATATTTTTAGGTCGATTCGCCGCCACAAATAACACTCCTTATTAATAAAAACAAAATTATACTCCTATTGCATTGTGAAAAACCGCTTGAACATCGTCTTCCAAATCAAGCAGATCCAAAGTTTTGTTAAGACCGTTCAGAGCCTCTTCATTATCTTCTATATTTACATAATTTTGAGGTATCATAGAAAGTTCGGAAGACAATATTTCTATCCCCTCTTTTTCCAGAGCCTCTCTTACAGAAGAAAGGCTTTCAGGGGCTGTCAAAATAATATATCTTTCTTCATCATCACTTTCAAAGTCATCAGCTCCGTTATCCAACGCCGTCATCATAAGGCTTTCCTCATCAAGCTTGCAGTCCTCCTGCTCCACCAGAATCACACCTCTTTGATCAAACATATAGGAAACACACCCCTGCTGTCCTATGCTTCCGTTTCCTTTGGTAAAAGCAGACCTTACATTTGCCGCAGTCCTGTTCT
>CAUUGW010000176.1:0-3072 GCA_963544785.1 uncultured Lachnospiraceae bacterium
AGCTTTCTTTTTTCGCTCCCCGCAAACTTAAGCAGTCGTCCAAACATTTTAATCACCTTACAATGCCCTCCTTTCTGTCTCCTGAGCCAATATGCGCTTCCCATAATTTGCAGTAAAGGGAACAATTTCCCAACAGTTCTTCATGCCGCCCGCAGGCTTCAATTTTCCCCTGATCCATCACTATAATTCTGTCAGCCGTAGTAATCGTAGATAATCTGTGCGCAATCACAATTAAGGTTTTACCGCTAATCAGCTCCCCTATAGATTTTTGAATCACCGCCTCATTTTCAGGGTCTGTAAAAGCCGTCGCCTCATCAAGGATAATTATAGGGCTGTTTTTTAATATCGCCCTTGCTATCGCAATACGCTGTTTTTCCCCGCCCGAAAGATTGTCCCCTCCGTCACCTGCCACCGTGTCATAGCCGTTTGAAAGCGAGCTGATAAACTCATGACAGCTTGCCTTTCTTGCAGCCTGCTCTATTTCTTCATCTGTGGCATCTTGTTTTCCTATTCGGATATTTTCTCTTATTGACAGGTGAAATAAATAATTATCCTGTGAAACATAAGAAACATAATTCATCACCTGAGAAAGAGGAATATTTCGTACAGGAACCCCGCCTATAAACACTTCCCCCTCGCTTGCCTCCCAAAAAGAGGCGATAAGCCTTGCAACCGTAGATTTACCTGAGCCTGACGGACCCACAATTGCAGTCATTCCGCCCGATACACTATTAAATGTAATATTATGCAAAACCTCAGTATCTCCATACGAAAAGCTGACATTTGAAAATTCTATCTGATTGCCTTTAAGTGTGACATTTTCCTTGGGTCTGTTTATTTCGTCCGTTTCCAAAAGCTCCTCAATCTCTTTGACCGTTGAACCTACCATTGCAAGACTGTCGGTGTATCGCAGTGCCTGAATAAGCGGTGCAATAAGTCCCAAAGATAAGATAATACAGGATATGAAATTGCCTGCCGACAAATTCCCCTGTATAAAAAACAGGCTGCCAAGCGGTAATACGCCTAAAAGACTGGCAGGTGCAATGGCAAGCCCCGCCGCATAATAAGGATTTGTCTGCTTAAACCATTCTTTCCTCACCGCTTCATTTTCTTTCACGGCTTCCGCATATTTTTTATAAGAGCTGCCGCTTTGGTTAAAAGCCTTAATAACCTCAATTCCGCCGATGTATTCCACAGTGGCGGCATCCATATTTTTACCCGCAGTCAGAACCTTGGCATAGCGTTTTTCATAATCTTTCATCATTCCCATATAACATATAAGTCCTATAGGAAATGTGGCAAATGCGATAAGTGCAAGCCTTAAGTCAAGAACAAAAAAATAGGCAAGCATCAAAGCCGGCACAAGCAGGTTGGCGGTCAATTCCGGTATCATATGGGCAAGCGGCAGTTCGAGCTTCTCCACCGTATCGACCAGCATGGTTTTAAATTTTCCGGAGGGAGTATCAAGCACAAATCCCATCGGAACTCGTGCAAGCTTTGCCGTAAGCTGCATACGAATATTTTTTAATATTGTAAATGCGGCACGGTGTGAGCGTATAGTCGATAAGGTTGAAAAGATAAGCTGCATCAAATAACCCGCAAGTGCGATTATCGCCATCACAGCTATTGCAGATAAGTTGTAATCTTTCTCACATATGCTTATAATAATTTTTGACACCGCAATATAGGGAACTATTCCCGCCATAGCTCCTAAAACTGCCAAAATAACAGCACTTATAAGAAGATTTTTACACGATGCCCCAAAGATAAGCAGCTGTTTTAGAGGGCTTTTTTCTTTTTTATTCATAATATTTTCCACTCCCTAATATAGTACGAAAACTCCTTTTTCTTATGTCCTCTTCCTTATTTTGCCGTCTGATAAAACCATAACCTTTGCACAAATTGTTTGTATAAACTCCATATCATGAGTAATTACAAGAATTATTTTTTTATCTTCTGCAAGCCTTTTTATTAAAGTGCCCACTTCTTTCATGCTGTTAAGGTCAAGACCGCTGGTAGGCTCATCAAAAATAAGAATATCCTTGTCGCAAAGCATGCTTACAGCCACTGCAAGCCTTTGTTTTTGCCCTCCCGACAGCGATAAAGGGTGCTTATCCTTTAAATTAGAAAGGGAGAGCAGGTCCAAAACATAATTTATATCTTCTTGTGACACCTTTTTTACGCCTAAGCGACATTCGGAATCCACACTGTCCGTGAAAAGCTGATGTCCCACGTCCTGCATCACCATATAAGAGCTTTCTCTGCGTTTTTTTATTGACAGAGCTTTTCCGTTAAGAGATATTATTCCCGCTTCTTTATTAAGCCCGCATATGGTGCGTGCCAAAGTGGTCTTGCCTACACCGTTTTCACCTGTAATCGCAATAATTTCTCCGCCGTTTGCAGTAAATGAAATATCATTTAAAACAGTTTTTTTTCCGAACTTTACCGTCAGATTTTTTACCTCAAAAACCTTTTCGTCTAAATTTATCTCTGCGACATCTTCCTTGATGTCCGAAAGGCTTCGACAGCGCAGTCCTTTTCTTTTAATTTCACTGTCTGAAAGACTTAAAAATCCCCGAATTGTCATATCGTCTGCAATTTCTCCGTTTTCCATAAATATTACCCTGTCGGCAATATCTGTCAGATACCACAGCCTATGCTCAGCAACAATTATGGTCTTCCCCTGATTTTTTATTTTTTTAATAAACAATTTAAGTTCTTTTATGGAATTGTAGTCCAGATTGGAGGAGGGCTCATCTAACACAAAAATTTCAGGAGCTGTAGCATATACTGAGGCGAAAGCAATCTTCTGCTTTTCTCCGCCCGAAAGCTCAAATATACTGCGTCCGCATAAATTTTGTATATGCAGCTCCTCACTGACTTTTTTTAGGCTCTCAGATAACAGTTCAGATGAAAGCCCTCTGTTTTCCAACCCGAAAACAATCTCACTGTCCGTATCAGTATTAAAAAACTGCGTTCTCGGATTCTGAAAAACCGTGCCCACAATGTCGGAAAGCTGCAAAATATCCGTTTCCCTTATATCAAGCCCGTTTACCGTTATCTCCCCTGAAA
>CAUUGW010000177.1:0-3045 GCA_963544785.1 uncultured Lachnospiraceae bacterium
GTGTACCTATACCGCAGCCTATCATAAATGAATCTATCGCCTTAGGTTTGAATGTGTCTGCAATAGCTGCCAAAAGTTTATCTCTTTCATTTATATCGTCGGTATAACCCACATATACCTCCTGCTCGGATAAATCCGATATTCCATTTTCCTTAGCCACTTCTATAAGTTTACGCACAGCATTGTTCTTGCCCCTTGCATTTGCCACATTTTCCACCAATCCCTCTTTTATAACACAAACGGGTCTTATGCCTAAAACTTTACCGATTACAGCCTTTACAGCGGATATTCTCCCCCCTCGTCTTAAATGCTCAAGATCATCGCAGAAAAATGTTACATAAGTCTTTGATTTAAGCTCCTCGACTTTAGACACTATCTCGTCAAGAGACAGTCCCTCATCACGTAATTTCCCTGCCTCTATCAATAATACGGCAATTCCGAAGCACAGAGTATTGGAATCTACTATTCTGATTTTCTTGTCGTCTAAATCCCTGCTTGCCATCACCGCACTCTGATATGTTCCTGTAGCTGATGAAGCTGCGGAAATATATAAAATAGAATAACCCTCTTTTAAATATTTATCGAACACATCGTAAAAATCCTTATATGTAATCTGCGAAGTTTTAGGAACAATATGCTCCTGTCTTATCCTCTTATAAAAATCTTCAGTCTTCATATCTATTCTGTCCCTGTACTGCTCATCATTTATGATTATAGTCAGAGGCATAAACTCTATATCATACTTTTCTATGTACTCATCGGTAATATCAGATAAGCTGTCACAAATAATCTTTATTTTTTCCATTTTTTATCCCACCTTTCAAGTTAGATTAATAATATCACAAATAAAAAATAAAAGCTATTGCAATTTTTGTGTAAATTATAATATAGAAAAAGAATCCTTATTTTATTGAACTTTCAATTAAAATAAGAATTCTTTTAAGGTTAGCAAAAATAACTTATTAAATTATTTAAATAACTGCTCCAAACGAGCACCGTCTTTCAATAATTCCGTTAATTTCGGGATTACATCATAAACGTCACCTACTATACCATAGTCCGCAACATCAAAGATAGGAGCGTACTCATTTGTATTAACGGCGATGATTATATCGGATTCCTGCATACCTGCCAAGTGCTGGATAGCTCCTGATATACCGCAGGCGATATAAACCTTAGGTTTAACTGTTGTACCGGTCTGACCTACCTGTCTTGAGTGATCAATCCATCCTGAATCAACCGCAGCTCTTGAAGCACCGATTGTTCCGCCTAAAACATCAGCCAATTCCTGAAGCATCTTAAATCCGTCAGGATTCTTTATTCCAAGACCGCCTGATACGATAATTTCAGCGTCTGTTAAAGATACGGTATCTTTCTTAGTCTTTACAACATCCAATACCTTTGTTCTGATATCGGATTCTGTAAGCTTAAGTGCAACATTGATTACTTCACCCTTGTTGGAAGAGTTCTCAACGGCCTTATCCATAACACCCGGTCTAACTGTAGCCATCTGAGGACGAACCTCGGGGCAGATGATAGTAGCCATCAAGTTACCGCCGAATGCGGGACGTGTCATCTTTAACTTCTTATCTGTTTCATCAACATCAAGCTTTGTACAGTCTGCTGTAAGACCGGTATCCAATGATGAAGCCACTCTCGGAGCTAAATCACGTCCGACATGGGTAGCACCTACAAGTACCACTTCAGGCTTGTACTCTTCGATAGCATCGATTAAAACCTTTGCATATCCGTCAGTTGTATAATTCTTTAATAATGGGCTGTTTGCATAATAAACCTTGGTAGCACCATACTTAATAAGTGTCTGAGCAATGTCATCCACATTGTCACCTGATAGGAATGCACACAGCTCTACTCCTATCGCATCAGCAAGTTTCTTTCCTTCACCTAATAATTCAATAACTACAGGGGTTAATTTCCCTTGGCGCTGCTCAGCATACACCCATACGTTTTTGAATTGTTTAATGTCTCTATTATCCATTTAATCCTCCAATCAAATTACGTGCTTTTGTTTTAATTCGACAACAAGCTGCTCGATTCTGTCTTTTGTTGTTCCCTCAAGCATCTTTCCCTTGCCCTTTGGTTGAGGCGTAAATGAACGTGCAACTCTTGTTGGAGAAGCCTTTAGTCCTACGTGAGTTGTTTCTACATCCAAGTCGTTAATTGTAAGTGTCTTGATTTCTTTCTGCATAGCATCGAAAATCTTATCAACAGCCATGTATCTTGGCTCGTTAAGCTCCTTGATTGCTGTGAGCATACAAGGTGTCTTAATCTCTATTACTTCATATCCGTCCTCAAGCTGTCTTTCAACCTTAACAGTTCCGTTGTTATGCTCAAATTTTTGAACATAAGTAACCTGCGGCAAACCTAATTTTTCAGCTATCTGAGGTCCAACCTGTGCCGTATCACCGTCAATCGCCTGACGTCCTGCAAAGATTATATCATAATTTCCAATCTTCCTGCAAGCTGAAGCTATAGCGTTTGAAGTAGCCCAAGTATCGGATCCTCCGAACGCCCTGTCTGTAACAAGATAAGCCTCATCAGCACCCATAGCCAGACACTCACGCAGCATTATCTCCGCCTGCGGCGGTCCCATTGTTACAACTGTAACTACAGTATCGGGATTTTGATCTTTTACTTTTAAAGCCTCTTCTAAAGCGTTGGCATCATCAGGATTCAGGATGCTCGGCACTCCGTCTCTAATTAAAGTACTTGTTACAGGATCTATACGAACCTCTGTAGTATCAGGTACTTGCTTTGCACATACTAAAATTCTCAAAATAAGTCCTCCAATTTTATAAATTAAATTAATTTAACTGTTATTTCTTTTTGATAACATTACCGGCAATAACCATCTGCTGTACCTGTGAAGTACCCTCATAAATGGACATGATTCTTGCATCTCTGTAAATTCTCTCAATCGGATAATCTTTAATGTAACCGTATCCGCCGTGCAACTGTAATGACTTGTAAGCTACCTCATTAGCTACCTCAGCCGCATAATATTTAGCCATAGCTGACTGTAGA
>CAUUGW010000178.1:0-3031 GCA_963544785.1 uncultured Lachnospiraceae bacterium
AAAGATTCAGAGAGCTTTTGGAAAAGAGCAATTATATTGTATTTTTTGGCGGTGCGGGAGTTTCTACGGAGAGCAATATTCCCGATTTCAGGAGTGTTGACGGACTTTACAACCAAAATTGGGCTTATCCGCCGGAGACTATTTTAAGCCACGGTTTTTTTATAAAAAATCCCGAAGAGTTTTATCGCTTTTATTATGAAAAGATTTTAATAGATAATGTTGAGCCCAATAAGGCACATTATGCCTTGGCAAAGCTTGAAAAAATGGGAAAGCTTAAGGCTATAGTTACTCAAAATATTGACGGGCTTCATCAAATGGCGGGAAGTCGTGCGGTGTATGAGCTTCACGGTACGGTTCTTAAGAACCATTGCACGAAATGTCACGAAGCCTATGACAGCGATTTTGTAAAGATAAGCAAGCCTGTTCCGTTATGTCGTGATTGCGGCGGAATAATTAAGCCTGATGTGGTGCTTTACGGTGAGGGTCTTGATATGAATACGGTAAATGAGGCTGTAAGGCATATTTCAAATGCCGATTTGCTGATAGTCGGAGGTACGTCTTTGGTAGTGTATCCCGCCGCCTCTCTTGTTAATTATTACAGGGGTGATAATATTGTTTTAATCAATAAGGATTACACGGGGCTTGATAACAGCGCGGATATAATTTTCAGGGATAAGATAGGAGAGGTTTTGGCTGAGGCTGTAAAGGATTTATAGGAACAGTTAATCCGTGCTATTTGATTTTAATAAAAATTTTGAATTTTTGGTAGAGTTTAAAAAAGAGATGTGTATAGTTAGCTAACCGGAAAGGTAGCTAACTATTTTTTTAAAAACACTTATAATAGTGGATTTTTTGTATATTTAAACGTTAATGATTATAGGGTGCTTACTTGGGAAGAAAACAAGTGTATTTTACATTAAACAAGTGCTGTAAGCCTTGTAAAATCGCCATTTCAGGTGGTATAATACGAATACTTAGAAAAATCAAGCGAAGCGAAGATTTTACTTAGTATGAGTTATACCTAAACACTTAACGAAAACGAGTCAAGAACAAAGAATAAAAATGAATATAAGAGGAAAAGCTTGACGAAGCTTGAACTTAGTATTTATGGTATAATGTGAGCACTTAACGAAAACGAGTCAAGAACAAATAGTTAGAAAAAGAAAAAAGTAAAAGCTTGAGGAAGTTTGAGTTTAGTATTTATGGTATAATGTGAGTACTTAGCGAATGCGAGCAAGGCGAAGCTTGAATTTAGTAAAGTAAGTGAGGTGATTTTTTATGAAACAACATAAGTTCTGGGCTTGGTGTGCCTTATTTTGTATGTTTATGGTTTATGTAACCGGTGTAAAGAAGCTTTGATTTGGAAATATATTTTATAATTCAGGAGGTAGTATTATGTTTATGTCTGATAAGTTATGGTATTTTGTAGGCGGAGTAGTTTTCGGGACAGTAGGTATTAAGATTTTATCCACTAAAGATGCTAAAAAAGTATATGTTAAGCTTGCGGCGGCAGGTTTAAGAGGAAAAGAATATATGATGGATACCATTGCCAACGTACAGGAGGTTGCCAACGATATTTTAGCAGAGGCAAAAGAAGTAAACGAAGAGAGGAAAAGACAAGAGGAAGAAATCATAATCGACGACATAGATGTGGATGCGGTTTAATCAAAAATTACGAGGTATTTTATGAAATTCAAAATATTATACGACAGTAAAAAAAGAATGCGTATACACAGTTTGTTTAAAAGTATGTCTTTAAAAGAGGCAGATATTTTAGAAAAATATGTGCTTGAAATTGATGGTGTTGTTGAAGCCAAGGTTAATGAAAGAACATTGAACACTTTAATTTATTATACCTGTGACAGGGCGATATTAATAGAAAAGCTGAGGGCTTTTAAATATAGTGAAAATAAAGAGAGTGTTTCAGAAACCGGACATAGTGCAAGAGAAATAAACAGGAAATATAAGGAAAAACTGATAGGGCTTGTTATGACAAGGGTATTATTTAATGCCTTGTTGCCTGTCAATATTCGTAATATTTATACAGTCATAAGGTCAATTCCCTTTATTTTAAGAGGCTTAAGGAGCTTAGCAAAATTTAAATTGGATGTAAATGTGCTCGACGGATTGGCAGTCGGGGTATCTATCTTAAGGAGTGATTTTAAGACCGCAGGCTCTGTTACCTTTTTGCTTAATATAGGTGATGAGTTGGAGGAATGGACACATAAAAAATCGGTTGACGATCTTGCAAGAAGTATGTCACTTGGTGTTGACAGAGTTTGGATAAGAACTGAGAATGGCGAAGAAGTACAGGTTGCGTTAAGCTCTGTTAAGGAAACGGATCTTATAGTGATGCGTGTAGGAAATGTAATACCGGTTGACGGCGTGGTTGAAAGCGGTGAGGTTATGGTCAATCAGGCATCTATGACGGGAGAGAGTTTGCCTGTACGTAAATCTTGTGGAACTACAGTATATGCCGGAACTGTAATAGAAGAGGGTGACTGTCTGATAAGGCCTAAAGAGGCTATAGGTGAAAGCAGATACGACAAGGTGGTAAAGCTGATTGAAGAATCGGAGAAGTTAAAGTCCGATATTGAAAACAGGGCATCAGGCTTGGCGGATAAATTGGTTCCATATACTATTTTCGGAAGTGCCTTGGTTTATCTTTTGACCGGCAATGTTACAAAAGCCCTATCTGTCCTGATGGTAGATTATTCCTGTGCATTAAAATTGTCAATGCCGCTCAGTGTATTATCTGCGATGAGTGAGGCGGGGAAACACCATATTACCGTTAAGGGCGGTAAGTATATGGAAAGTGTTGCGACGGCGGATACGATAGTGTTTGATAAGACCGGAACTCTAACCAACGCAGCCCCTAAGGTTGTAGGCGTTACCGCTTTTTTAGGAAATGATAAAAATGAGATGCTTAGGGTGGCGGCGTGCCTTGAGGAGCATTTCCCGCACTCCGTTGCAACGGCTGTAGTTAATGCCGCAAAGGAGCTCGGCTTGGAGCATGAGGAGATGCATTCAA
>CAUUGW010000179.1:0-3017 GCA_963544785.1 uncultured Lachnospiraceae bacterium
CGGTTTTTCTCCTAATGTTATTTCAAATAGCGGACAATGCTTCAGAATGGAAGAATATGATAAAAATAAATATGAGGTCATAGCTTTTGAAAAAGTCTTAAGAATTAATGAGCTGTCATATAATGAATTTGACTTTGACTGTGACGGCAAAGAATTTGATGATATTTGGATCAGTTATTTTGATATTGAAAGAAACTATACAGACGAGCTTATCTTTATTGATAAAGATGACACTTATCTTAAAAATGCCGTTAAATTCGGATACGGAATGAAAATTTTAAGACAGGATAAGTTTGAAATGCTTATATCCTATCTTATTTCACAAAGGAAAAGTATTCCCGCCATAAAAAAATGTATCAATGCCATCTGCCAAAAAGCCGGTAAAAAAATAGGAAAATCAAAGCTTGACAACTCTGAAATTTATAGTTTCCCCGATGCTGTCAGCCTAAATTCTTTAAGCGATTATGATTTATCAGGCTGTATGCTCGGCTACAGAGATAAGTATATAAGAGCCAACGCAAGGGATGTAGCTTATGGCATACTTGATTTAAATGCCTTAGATTCTATGAACAGTAATGATTTAGTTGACAGACTTATGAAACAGTTCGGAGTGGGAATAAAGGTGGCGTCATGTATAGCTCTATTTGCCTATCATAGACTTAATGTTTTTCCGATAGATGTTTGGATAAAAAAGATAATTGACAGGGAATATAACGGAGAATATCCCGGTAAAAACTCGATTAATCAGGAAAACTACTTAAAATATGCGGGAATTCTTAATCAATATATGTTTTATTATGAAAGGCTTAAAGATAAAAAATAATGACCTTACATCAATTTCTATGATGTAAGATTCTCTTTCCGTCATCATCTGCAAGCTTCCTTAACTCCAAAATCTGCTCCGTTGTGCCCAGAACAATTAAAGAATCTCCTTTACATAAGCACTCATTAGGGTCAGGATTAAACTTAATCTCATCAGAATTATATTTTTTTGTCGCCAAAACCGTCAAACCTATCCTCTGCGGAATTTTTACCTGTTTCAAAGAAAGATTACACATAGGAGACTTTTCTCCTATCATAATATCCTCCAAATCAAGCTCAATACCTCCTGCACGAGTAATAGTGTCAAGAAAACTTATAATACTCGGGCGAAGCACAAGAGCTGCCATTCTGCTTCCACCTATCTCATTAGAAGAAACAGTATTATCAGCACCTGCCTTAATCAATTTTTCACGGGAATTCTTTTCTATTGCACGAGAAACTATATAAAGATCCTTATTCATATATCTTGCCGTCAGTACCGCAACAATATTATCGGAATCCATATGAAGTGTACTTATAAAACCGGAAGCCCTTTTAATTCCCGCTTTCATCAGAATTTCCTCAGATGTAGCATCTCCCAACAAAACCGGAATATCTTTTTCCAAAAAAGCCTCATACTTCTCTTTATTTTTTTCAATAAGAACGAAATCTTTTTTGTAATGTCGAAATCTTTTAATCATAGGCTCGGAGCTTTCACTGCCTCCGGCAATGATAATGTGATTTTCCATCTGCTCAATATTCTTTTTCATAGCCTTATTCCTCCATATGTTTTTGAAATTGCTTTCCAAAATAATAATTTCCAAGCTGGTAAATGTATAACCTACAATACCGACTCCCGCAAAGATAATAAAAATCGAGAACAGTTTGGCAGCCGGTGTCAAATCCACCACTTCTCCATATCCTACAGTCGAAATCGTGATAATTGTCATATAAAGTGCATCGGTAAATGATATATCAAGCAAAGCCCTATATCCGAATGTAGATATACCGATTAGTAAAAAAAGACAGATAAGAATGCCTAAAACACGATTCTTTTTTGATGATTTCATACTATACCCCTCTTGCCTAAATTTTAATCTCTCAAAGTCACATATAACTTAGCTGAACCTTATAAGTTCAACTAAGTTATAGGTAATTTTATAAGTATATAATTAATATAATTTTATCATTAATTTTATATCTTCTTGTCCTTGAGGATTCAAATTAATTTCACTTACATTAATTTCACAGCTATATTTGTTAACACCGTCAAATACAAGATTAGCTCTTGTTATCTCTACTTCACTGGGCAATGAAACGATTTTCAAATATGGTGGACCTCCTGCTATCGAATAAGGATAATTACAGCCCTGAGAAGCTGTTGCTTCAAATCTCCATAATCCGCCGCACAACACGGAAGATTCTGAAGTGCTTACAACATCACCATTTAAAGTCAAAGACAGTCTGTCTATCGGTTCCCATAAAACTTTTACCAAGTTCTTATTGGCTGTGGGTATAGTTAAAAAACCTGTATCATTCTGATCCGAACTGTTAGGGGACGAATTATTATCCGTGTTGGCACCTTTCAAATTAGCCTGTGTATTCTTTTCATTCTTTTTGTCATCTTTTATTTTATCTTTATCTTTTTTATCGTTATTTATATCAGAAACATTTAAAGCAAACTTTGTCATATATTCTGATAAGTCACCGTCAGTAAATATACTGTCTTTTTCTGCAAAAGCATCTGCCTTATTCAACATATCTTTTGAAAATCCCTGCTTGATTTTTGATATGCGTTTGTCAAACTCGGATTTTTTTTGCTGTGAATTATCGACATTTGAAGATACAGGAGCTTTATTTTCATCACTTGACGATTTCCCATTACCTGATGGTGTTCCATTGTTTGATGATGTTCCATTGCTTGATGATGTTGTACCATCTTTATTAATATTATTATCCTGAGTGATATTGCCTGTATCTTCTACCAGCACTGCTGCGGAAGTCTTATTCACTTCAGCAATCTGATTTTTTTTCACCAATATCGGAGCGGAATTTTTGCCATTGGACGATGCAAACTCTACCTGACCCTTTAATACGCACACTACGGTATTATTCTTATCCACCTCTACGAAAAACTTGGTTCCTCTCACACCTGCCACTGCATTAGGTGTTTTTATTTCAAATTTCTCTCCATTTATCAACTTCTTTTTTACATT
>CAUUGW010000180.1:0-3012 GCA_963544785.1 uncultured Lachnospiraceae bacterium
ACCGTTTTATTCAATCTGATTTATGTAAATAATGAAATCGGAGTAATACAGGATGTAAAAACCGTTACAAGGCTTGTAAAAAAATGCAACCCTAAATGCTACGTACATTTGGACGCCACACAGGCTTTGGGAAAGATGAGAATAGATGTGGAAGATTTAGGGATAGATTTGTTAAGCGCTTCCGCTCATAAGTTTAACGGACCTAAGGGTGTCGGTTTATTATATAAGAAAAAAGGCTGTAATATAAAGCCTTTGATTGTAGGCGGAGGTCAGCAGTCGGGCTTCAGATCGGGCACTGAAAATGTGGCGGGGACACTCGGTTTAAGCGTGGCATTGACTCTTGCCTATGATGACTTTGAAAGAAAGAAAGATGCTTTAAAAGAATTGAAGTCGCATTTTGTAGATATGGCTTCAAAAATTGACGGTGTTATCATAAACAGCCCTTTAGCCGATGATTATTCTGATTCTATAGTTTCCGTTTCCATTAAGGATGTGAGAAGTGAGGTTTTATTAAATGAGCTGTCAAGGTATGAGATTTGCATATCCGCAGGCAGTGCCTGCCACAGTCATGAAAAGAACACGGGGAGCAGAACTCTTGAATCAATAGGAATACCTAAGGAGCTGCAAAAAGGAACTGTAAGATTCAGTTTCAGTTACGATAATACGATAGATGAGATAGATTTTACTGTAGAAAAATTAAAAGATGCTGTAGAAGAATTGAAAAAATATGTGAGAAGGTGAAATATTTTTATGAACAGAGCTTTTTTGATAAAGTATGGAGAAATAGGAATAAAGGGTAATAACAGAAGAATTTTTGAAAACAAGCTTATAAATATTATTGATATGTCTTTAAGGAACTCAAATCTTAAAGCAAAAATTTCCTATGAAGAGGGCAGGATTTATTGTCAAATGTTAGATGACAGTGACAGCAATCTTGTGACCGACAAGCTTCAAAAGATTTTCGGTATCGTAGGGATTTGCCCTATGGTGCAGTTACAGGATAAAGGCTTTGATGATTTGGCTGATAATGTAATAAAATTTATTGAAGAGAATTACGATGAAAAGAATTTTTCTTTTAAGGTTAAGGCTATGAGGGCAAGGAAAAACTATCCGCTTAACTCAATGCAGATAAATGAAGAATTAGGTGGAAGAATCCTTGAGGCATTTCCGGGTACCTATGTAGATGTACATAAGCCTGAGGTGATGGTGCACGTTGAGATAAGAAGTAAGATAAATATTTTTACAAAGGTTATAAAGGGTCAGGGCGGTATGCCGCAAGGGACATCAGGCAGAGGTATGCTGCTTTTATCCGGCGGCATAGACAGTCCTGTGGCGGGATATATGATGGCAAAAAGAGGGGTGGCATTAGATGCGGTATATTTTCACGCTCCGCCTTATACAAGTGAAAGGGCTTATCAAAAGGTTGTAGATTTAGCAAGGATTGTAGCCGGCTATTCCGGCAATATAAGACTGCACACTGTCAATTTTACCGAAATACAAAGATATATTTATGAAAAATGTCCTCACGATGAACTCACCATTATTATGAGGCGTTATATGATGATAATAGCACAAAAGCTTGCAGAAAAATATGACTGTACCGCGCTTATTACCGGTGAGAGTCTTGCACAGGTGGCAAGTCAGACCATGCAGTCCATAAATGTGACCGATGAGATCTGCAATCTCACCGTATTTAGGCCCCTAATAGGCATGGACAAGGTGGATATAATAGATATAGCACAGAGGATAGGCACATTTGAAACCTCTATTTTACCCTTTGAGGACTGCTGTACAATATTTGTGGCAAAACACCCGGTGACTAAACCGAAACTTGAAAGGATTAAGAAATCGGAGTTACATTTAAGGGAACACATAGATGAGTATCTTAGCAAGGCATTAGAGGGTGTGAATACGATTTTTGTGCATTAAAATTTATTTATGATTTTTTATTGGATAGTTTTCATAATTTAAACACAATATAATTGTATAATCCCTTGCAGATAGTTGATTAACTATCGACCCCTCATAGTGGCTTTTAAAGTCACATAGATATACCTTTTCCTATGTCTGTTTCGGAGCTTATTGATTTATCCGGGCAGACATAGGTGTTTTAAATCCATTTTTTATTTCTCTGATACTCCTTGCTCATATTTATTATTTCTTTAAATATATCAGCTGTTCTATCCTCGTTTAAATTTTTTAAATTAGCTAAATTTTTTACCGAGTTGATTTTTTCATCTTCTCTTTTTTTGTCGTCTATAGGAATATTTTTTGATTTTTTATATTTATCAATTTCCGCTACTATTTCCATTCTTTTTATTAACAGGCCTATTATTTCCTCATCTACCTTATCTATTTTTAATCTTAGAAAGTCTAAATTGCTTTTTAACATATCAGCTCCTTTTACAAATAATCATATATTATAATTGAGGCGGCGGCTTCCACACACACGACAGCTCTCGGCACTATACAGCTGTCAAAGCGTCCTTTTAAATTCAGAGTCGTATTTTCTCCCGTTTTTAAGTTTACACTGTTTTGAGTACGGGCAATGGACGGGGTGGGTTTTATCTTTACCGTAAAAATTATAGGCATACCGTTTGACAAGCCCCCAAGTATCCCTCCGGCATTATTTGTTGTGGTAAATATTCTGTTGTTTTCTATCCTTAATTCATCATTATATAAGCTTGCTGGCATTTCATTACAAAAGGGATTGCCGAAGTCTACACCCTTTATTGCGGGGATTGAAAATAACATCTGTGACAATCTGCTCTCCAAACTGTCAAACATTGTTAAGCCCATACCTGCATATAAGCCTATAACGGCGCATTCTATGCTTCCGCCTATTGAGTCGTTGTTTTTAGAGTAGTTATCTATTTCCTTTTGCATTTGATCTGATTTATTTTCATCTATCAAAACAAAGGGTCGCTTAGATAAATTTTTCATCTGTTCTGAGGGTTCTACAGGGTTAAATTTTTCGTCCTTTACATTTCCTATATTTAAAATATGAGCCGC
>CAUUGW010000181.1:0-2996 GCA_963544785.1 uncultured Lachnospiraceae bacterium
TTAATAACCACATTGATAAATTCCGTTTTTGACTTGTCGAAGGATGAGCTTATAGAAAAATAATTTTAATAAATCAAAATAAATTTTATTATGTAAAAAGTGCGTAAATTATCAAAAATTTAACATTTTCACATGGTATTTTACATGTGATTTTGCTACAATATCTTATAGATATATCTGCTTATATCACTGATGTTTTTCTGTATTTGTCTCAAATATATAACCTTATAAGGAGAGTTTTTATGGCTCAAAACAGCATGATAGCAATGATACTTGCCGGCGGAAGAGGAAGCAGGCTTTATGAGCTTACCAACAAAATTGCGAAACCTGCCGTTTCATTCGGAGGCAAATATCGAATTATTGATTTTCCTTTGAGCAACTGCGCAAATTCCAATATAAATATCGTTGGAGTTCTTACGCAGTATGAGTCTGTTTTTTTGAACAGCTATGTGACCGCCGACTCGAGATGGGGACTTGACGCAAGCGACAGCGGTATATTTGTTTTGCCTCCCAGAGAAAAAGCGGGAGAGGATCTTAATGTTTACAGAGGAACTGCGGATGCGATATCTCAGAATATAGATTTTGTGGATCAGTACGAGCCTGACTTTGTGCTTATTTTGTCAGGTGACCACATATATAAAATGAATTATGAAAAAATGCTTGAGGAGCATAAGGCTTCTTATGCCGATGCCTCGATTGCGGTTATCGAAGTTCCTATGAAGGAGGCGAGCCGCTTCGGGATAATGAACGCCGACGCAACCGGCAGAATACTTGAATTTGAAGAGAAGCCGGAAAAGCCCAAGTCCAATTTGGCATCGATGGGCATTTACATTTTTAATTGGAAGGTTCTTAGAAGAATGCTGGTATCGGATCAGAAAAATGATCTTTCATCCCATGATTTCGGCAAGGATATAATCCCCAAAATGCTTGATGAAAATAAGATACTGCATGCTTATAAATTCAGCGGTTACTGGAAGGATGTGGGAACTGTCGATTCTTTTTGGGAGGCCAACATGGATCTTCTGAATCCTCACAGCGAGCTTTCCATGTTTGATCCCACTTGGAAAATATATACCGAGGACTCAGATACTCTGCCTCAATATATAGGCAAGGAAGCCAAGATAAGCTCCGCCGTTATCACACAGGGCTGCGTTGTTGAGGGCAGAATTGAAAGGAGTGTGCTTTTTACGGGAGCACGGGTCGCCAGAGGCGCCAAAATAGTGGACAGCGTGCTTATGCCGGGAGTCGAGGTAGGTGAGGGTGCGGTCATTATACGAACCGTTGTAGCCGACGGTGTAAAAATTTGTCCAGGTGCAAAGGTGGGAAAGGCGGACAGTGAAAATATACTTTTAATAGCCTCCGACATAAAGCAGGAAGCCGTAAAAAAGGAAGCCAGGACGACGACCAAAAAATCGACGTCAGGAAATACAAAAAAAGGTGAAAGGGGTGTAAAATAATGAACTCCGCATTCGGTATAATTAACGTATTTGATCGTCCGTACAAGGTAGAGGGGCTTGAGGATCACAGACCCGTTGCCGCATTTTCCTTTATAGGTCGTTATAGAATAATTGATTTTGTGATATCCAATATGAGCAATTCCGGTGTAAATCAGATAAAAATTTTTACAGGATCAAATCCTCTTCCGCTGACGGAGCACCTCGGAAACGGAATTCAATACAATATAAATTCCAAGAGGGGACATCTGCATGTTCTTTTTTCAAAGAACAATTTATTTGCGGGTAATATATACAATACCGGTATTATGGGCTATCTCGACAATCTTGACGTCATAGAAAAAATGCATCAGGAATATGTGATAATAGCCCCCTCATATATGGTATATACGGCAAATTATGATGCTATCATGGATACTCATATTGAATCGGGAGCGGATATAACCATGCTGTATCATTCGGTTGATACCGCAAGGGAAGAGTTTTTAAGCAATTATGTTCTTACCGTAAATACCGTCGATAAGCAGGTAACATCATTTGAGCTTAATAACGGAGCGGCAAAACAGAGAAATGTTTTTATGGACACCTATATCATGAAAAAATCTCTTTTCATCGATCTTGTTCAAAAGGCTAAGAAGACAAGCTCTTTGTATTCGCTTCATAATATAATTTCGGATAATCTCGGAAACTTTTCCATAAAGGGCTATGCCCACAGGGGCTATCTTGCTTCGATAAATGATTTTGATGATTATTACAATGCAAATATGAGGCTTATAGATATGAATGCAGCCTATGATCTTTTTAAGCCCAATTGGCCCATATATACCAAGACCAACGACTCCGCGCCTACCATATATCTGGAAAGCTCCGATGTGAGCGATTCCATAATATCCAACGGCTGTCAGATTGAAGGCTCCGTACATAATTCAATAATAGGGCGTAACTGCGTGATTTCCAAAGGGGCAACGGTTAAAAACTGCGTAATCCTCGGAGATACCAGAATAGGCGAAAATGTTCAGATTGAAAATCAGGTGGTTGACAAGCATGCTAGGATAGAAAAGGTGAAAAGAATTATAGGAGATCCTTCTTATCCGGGATATATAAAGAGGGGCGACAGAATTTAACAGGGGTAAAAAATAAAGTGAAGATCAGAACCAGATATGCGCCGTCTCCGACGGGGAAAATGCACGTAGGGAATTTAAGAACGGCTCTTTATGCCTATCTTATAAGCAGACATGAGGGAGGAGATTTTCTTTTAAGAATAGAGGACACGGATCAGGAAAGAGAAATGGAAGGTGCGGTTGATATCATTTACCGCACCTTGAAGCTTGCCGGTCTTGATCATGATGAAGGTCCGGATGTGGGAGGTTCTTTCGGTCCTTATATCCAAAGCGAGCGTGTTGCAAGCGGCATTTATATGCAATACGCCAAAGAGCTTATTGGAAAGGGCGAAGCTTATTACTGCTTTTGTACCCCGGAGAGACTAAAAAATCTGGTACAGCTTGTTGACGGCAAGGAAATAAGCTCCTATGACAAGCATTG
>CAUUGW010000182.1:0-2995 GCA_963544785.1 uncultured Lachnospiraceae bacterium
GGTGTCTATTTGAACAGCCTGCTCGTGTGCGGAAGCGGCCTGCGGTTTTTTTGATCGTACCATATCTTTTATATCCTTATCATATTCGCTGTCAAGCTTTTCGATATCGGATACGGAGGTAACCTTACGATCACGCCAGTTTTTTAAAATCCCCTCAGTATATTCAAAACGGTGATTTTGCGTATTTGATACGGTTCTCCTGCAGGCCTCCCTTATTATCTCCATGGAAAAGCCGTAATCCTTAACCCATCTGTCTGAAAAGGCGGCTTCGTAGGAGGTAGGAGCGTTTGTAAGCCCTAAGAGTTTCATTATCTCATAAACATAGCGCTCGAAACGACCTGACCTGCTCTTGGCGGCTTCCAATGTACAAATTCCTTCAGAATGCCATGCCACGGCGGTCTTTTCCATATATGACGAGAGTCTTCCCTTGGCATTTTCAACGGTATATTGCAGCAGGTAATCTATTAGCTCCGCAGGGAAGCCCAGGGTTTCATAGATATAGAGAATGCTTTGAGTTTCGGAAGAACTCAAGGGTCTTTTAAAATATTTTTCCGCAGCAAAAAAAGTCATGGAAAGAGCGGTATCAGACTTTTTGACGGGGATGTTCTCTTTTAAGGTTTTGTCCGTTTTACGCACTTCCGGCACTTCCGGCATTTCTGATACTTCCGACACTTCGGACACTTCGTTGGAAGGGCAGCTTGAGAAAAGATCCTCTATACAGATCTGAGAAAGCCTTTTTTTGGAATCATATTCAAGGCGTACTAGTCCCTTTTTTTCCCAGAAAATAAGAGCGTTTTTAATATCTCTTTCGGTATGATTAAATTTATCCGCTATTTCGGATACGGTCGTAGATCTCCCGAACTGCAAGGTTCTGAGAAGATAAAGGTATACTTTGATTTGAGCGTCATTGGCGTCAGCCATGTATTCGTCAATAAAAGTATTGGAAACTGAAGTGCTTCCGATTTCCTGTTCATTTGTAATCTGTATTTTTCCAAGCATATATAAGGAAACTACCCTTCTTTTTGATTTATGCGGGCAATGAGCCGAAGACCGGAATTGCCGGATACCTTGGCGAATGCCGCAATAGCGGGGAAAACTTGCAAAGCATGTTTTTCGTAGTCTGATGGGACAATTCTAGCATAGGAAAATTTTAAAATATATGGTGCAAAGCGACGGAAAAATTCACCTTAAAAGCGTATTGTACCTTATCGTACAAAAAGTGGAAAAAGTGGATAAAGTGGATAAAAAGGAGGCAAATGTTTTTTAAAATCAAAAAAGCCGAACGGTATAAAGAAAAATTAATAAAACAAAAATTGTTTATTCAATAAATTATCCACCTTCAAAAAGCTTAGGTTTGAAAGTGGATAAAGTGGAAAAATTATTTTTTAAGCAGCATATTTCCTATTTTTGTAACATCTCCGGCACCCATTGTTATCAACAGATCATTATTCGTGCAATTTTTAGAAATAAAATCCTTGACATTTTCAAAGTCTGAAATAAGATAACAATCTCCGCCCAGTTTATTTATCTTATCCCTTAAATCGGCGCTTGAAATCCCGTATATATCCTTTTCTCTTGCGGCATATATAGGAAGCAGAAGCACATGATCCGCATGATTGAGAGCGGCTGCAAATTCGGTAAGCAGAGCCCTGGTGCGTGTATAGGTGTGGGGCTGGAACAGACACCATATTTCGTTGTGCTCGACTCGTTTGGCGGCTGTCAGGGTGGCATCGATCTCCGTAGGGTGATGCGCATAGTCGTCTATTACGGTTACTCCGTTCAAAACGCCCTTATATTCAAAGCGCCTGCCTGCTCCCTTGAATTCGTTTAAGCCCCTTACAATATCACGTGCGTCAATTGACATAATATCCGCACAGGAAAAGGCTGCAAGAGCGTTTAAAATATTATGCTCTCCGGGGACAGTAAGAGATATTTCAAAGGAGGAGGAATCTTTATTTTTTATTATGGTAAAAGAGGGATTGCCCTTTGAATTGTAACTTATATTTGAAGCGTAATAGTCACAGTCATCGGACAGTCCGAAACTGTAACAGGGGCAGCTAAGCTCCGAGCAGATAAAATCAAAGCGGTCTATGCTCTTATTTATTATAAGCGCACCGCTGTCCGGAATAAGCTTTGCAAATCTGTGAAAGGAATCGTATATTTCATCAAGATCCTTGAAGAAATCAAGATGATCCGATTCGACATTAAGTATAATTCCTATTGAAGGAAAGAAGCTCAAAAAGCTGTTTGTATATTCACAGGCTTCCGTTATAAGCGTTTCGGAGGAGCCTATTCTGATATTTGATCCTATTCCGGAGTATACACCTCCTATTAAAAGTGTCGGATCCGCATCAGCCTGCATGGTGATTTCGGAGAGCATGGACGTGGAGGTGGTTTTTCCGTGAGTTCCCGCTACCGCTACGGAGGTCTTGTAATATTTCATTATCTGACCTAAAAGCCCGGCTCTTGACAGCAGAGGGAGATTTTCTTTCAGTGCTTCGGCATACTCGGGATTGTCGGGATGTACGGCAGCAGTATATACCACGACGTCTATGGGGACGGGAGATTCTTTAATATTGGAAGCCTCCTGACCTATATGAACGGTTATTCCCAGAGATTTAAGCTCATCGGTGACTGACGAAGCCGATTTATCCGATCCTGATATTATAAAATTTTTATCCTTGAGTATATGGGCAAGTCCGCTCATAGATACTCCGCCTATACCTATAAAATATACATGCACCGGCTTTGACGGATCTATTTTAAAAATATTTTGCGTACTCAAAATGCGAGTCCTCCTGATATCTGAAAAAGAAACAAACTTTAATATTATATCATAAACTGCCGTAGATAGCGTTATCCGTTACTATCATATTCATTTTAATATCGTTTTTCTCGGTGATAAGCTTTTCAAGCTCCTGCTCGGAAAAGGCTGCCGCCACGGTTTCGGTTGAAGCCTTGCATAAGGGCAAAAATCTGTCATAGTAGCCTTTTC
>CAUUGW010000183.1:0-2981 GCA_963544785.1 uncultured Lachnospiraceae bacterium
TGTATGTGATTTTAACATTTTGGTAGCCCCTGAACCGGACACAGCCATCTGAGTACTTGTGTGTATCTCGGCTTCAGGCAGATATTTATTTAAAAAATCCATAACCCCGAAATCCTGTACAATAAAGGCATCTATGCCTTTTTCATACATCTTTGAAGCATAGCTGTAAACGGACTTGATTTCACTGTCTTTTATTAAGGTATTTATAGCAAGATGTATCCTCTTGCCCCTTAAATGCAGATAATCTATTATATCCGCAAGCTCCTCATCATTTAAATTATTTGCACTCGCCCTTGCACTGAAACTGCTTCCGCCCACATATACGGCATCCGCTCCCGCATTTATGGCAGCCTTTATAGAAGCGACGGAGCCTCCCGGAGCTAAAAGCTCTATTTTTTTATTTTTGAAACCCATTCTATTTTTCTAATTCCTCTATTTTCATCTCGAGTGCCACTATATCGTGTTTTAATTCATAGATTTCCTTATTTTTATGCTCGAGCTCCTCTTCTATCTTCTCTATTTTTTCCTTTGATTTAAAAAAATCATCCGCCAAATTAAGATACATCATAAGCCTTTTTGTATCGGAATTTCCGAACTTAAAGCCTGAACTGCCGTCAATTTTGGAAAGTTTTTCGTTTATATAGCCTGCCAGCCTTTGAAAATATTCAGGACTTTCACTGCCGGAAAGTGTTATGCTTTTTCCTGCAATAAATACCTCAATTTCGTTATTCTCCATCGTCTATCTCCCTGTCTTTGTCATATTTTATACCCACTGCCTGATATCCTGAATCTGATACCACTCTTCCTCTCGGTGTCCTTTTTATAAATCCCTTTTGGAGCAAAAACGGCTCATATACATCTTCAATCGTAGCCACATCATCTCCAAGAGATGCAGCCAATGCCTCTATTCCAACAGGTCCGCCGTTAAAAAAATATATCATGGTTGTGATAATGTTTCTGTCATTCTTATCCAAGCCGTTTTTATCTATTTCTATCAGATTTAACGCATAATCCGCAACCGAATCGTCTATCTTTCCGGCAAACCTGATTTCTGAAAAATCTCTTACCCTCTTTAACAGCCTGTTGGCAAGCCTCGGCGTCCCTCTTGATCTTCTTGCAATCTCCATCGCACCGTTTTCAGTAATCTTTATGTTAAGTAGACTTGCAGTACGCTTAATAATCGTACTCAGTTCCTCATCAGAGTAAAAATCCATATGCCCTATAACACCGAATCTATCTCTTAAAGGTGCACTCAAAAGCCCCGCCCTCGTGGTAGCTCCTATCAGGGTGAACTTCGGCAATTCAAGCCTCATTGACTTGGATTGCTGCCCCTTGCCTATGATAATATCAAGTGCAAAATCCTCCATTGCCGGATATAATATTTCTTCTATTTGTCTGTTAAGTCTATGAATCTCATCTACAAACAAAATATCTCCCGATTTCAACTGAGATAATATAGCAGCCATATCTCCGGGAATTAAGATTGCAGGACCTGAGGTTATCTTTATATTTACTCCCATCTCCTTTGCAATAATTCCGGCAAGTGTGGTTTTTCCAAGCCCCGGGGGGCCATATAAAAGCACATGATCAAGGCTTTCACTCCTCTTCTTGGCTGCCTCTATATAAATTTTCAGATTGTTCTTTAAGTTATCCTGCCCTATGTAATTATCAAAATCAACGGGTCTTATGCCGGAATCCGTTTTTTCTTCTTCAACCTCTACCGTAGTATTTATTATCCTCTTCATTTACACTCCAATAATTATAGATATTTTAATGCCTCTTTTAATAAATCATCATCATTCGCACCCGCTGAAATCGCCTTGTTTAAAGCGTCCTTAGCTGAACTCTCACTATACCCGAGCACACATAAGGCATCAATTACATCGCTTCCGGTCTTGGACTCCTTATCGGCAGAAAAATCAACACTATCCTTTTCATCTACAACAACAGACATATCCAAGGCTAATTGTGTGAATTTATCTTTTAAATCAAGTATTATTTTCTGAGCGGTCTTTAATCCCACCCCATGCGATAACCTTGATATTTTGGCGGCATCCTCATTAATAACATTATTTAACAGTTCCTGCACACTCATAGATGATAATATGGATATGGCAGCCTTGGGTCCCACCTTGTTAACTCCAAGAAGCAGAATAAAAACTGTCTTCTCCATCTCTGATGAAAACCCGTATAATATCATTGAATCCTCTCTGACATGCAGGTATGTATAAACGGTCACATTTTTTCCGTTCGTATATTTCTCATCAAGGATTCCTATGGAGCTTGTAGGCATAATTATATTATACCCGATGCTTCCTGACTGCAATATTATTCTTTCTTCCAATTTATCTACAATATCACCGATAATAAATTCTATCATAACACTCCTGAAAACATCTATATTTTAAAGGGGCTGTATAAAGCCCCTTTTTAAATCACTCTTCCACCTTTGAAAACATCCATTTTGTAGCACCGCATTTAGGACAACACCAATCCTCAGGAAGCTCATCAAATTTTGTTCCGGGAGCTATACCCTTTTCCGGCATTCCTTTCTCCTCGTCATACTCAAACTTACAGGGATTACATACATACTTTGCCATAAAATCCTCCTTTTCAAAAAACAGTTTTATTTGTGCAAGTATATCAACTGCCGATAATCATATACAATCACATTATACACATAAGTAAAGTTTAATTCAAGCCCATAAAAAATAAAATACTCCCTACAAGAAAACAAAATAATCTAAGCTTTTACAGTTCTAATTTTATTCCTTTTTTTCGCAAGTTTTCTATACACTCAAGCAGATACTCATTATTATGTTCTGTATAAATTGGGCTGTCTATAATTTTTTCTTCAAGATTATTATAATTTTCCGCTTTCTTTCCCCTATAATTCTTATCTCTCCATTCTATAGAAACCTTATAGCCTCTTTTTTCCATTTCATCCATAACTAATGAATGATAAATAAATAAGTAATATG
>CAUUGW010000184.1:0-2956 GCA_963544785.1 uncultured Lachnospiraceae bacterium
GGGCAGCAATGGATAGCTCTGGGCGGAGGAGTAAGGCTGTTAGACACCCCCGGAATACTTTGGCCCAAATTTGAGGATGACAGGACGGGGAGAAATCTTGCTCTTATAGGCTCTTTAAATGACAATAATCTTGACATTCAGACGTTGGCGATAGAGCTTATAAGAATTTTGGATAAATATTACGGGTCGGTACTTGGAGAAGCATATTCTTATACCGATAAAGATTGTGAAGCCTGTATGGAGGAAAGAGCTTATCTTATAAAGGAAGCGGCGGATCTTGAACTTATAGCGCTTAAAAGAGGCTGCATACAGCGTGGCGGAGTTCCCGATTTTGAAAGGGCTGCGTCAATACTTCTTACCGATTACAGAAGCGGTAAGCTGGGAAGATTTACATTGGAACACATAAGTGATTTATAAAATATAATTTTATGGAGAGTTTATTATGAGAGGAAATACAAAAAATCAGATAAAAGAGGTATTCAAGATTATAATTTATCTTATAGCGCTCTTTGTAATAACATTTCTTTTTATAAAGTATGTAATGCAAAGAACCGACGTATCGGGAAATTCCATGCAGCCGGCTTTGGAAAACGGAGACACGCTTTTGGTGGATAAAATAAGCTATAGATTTTCCGATCCGAAAAGATTTGATATTGTGGTATTTCCCTTTCATGATGACGAAAAGACTTACTATATAAAAAGAATCATAGGACTTCCGGGAGAAACGGTGCAGCTGCTCCTGGACGGCTCGATCTTAATAAACGGAGAGGTTTTAAGGGAAAATTACGGTAAAGAGATCATACAGAATCCGGGCATAGCCGTAAATCAGATAACTCTCGGAGAGGACGAGTATTTTGTGATGGGGGATAACAGAAATAATTCAAAGGACTCAAGGGATGTACATGTTGGCAATATAAAAAGATCCGATCTTATAGGAAAGGCATGGATCAGAATTTTTCCGTTTTCATCCTTCGGAGTATTAAAGCATCAATAAACCGTCGTTATTTTGATGTTTTCCGGAGTCCGGGCGTGCCTGCTGTCTTGGCTCATTGCCCGCATAAATGAAATTTAGATCCGGTTTGCTTGGAATTTAAATCTCTTCGGAGTTAAAGTACGAATGAATATAATATCTAAAAAAATATCGGAAATAAAAAAAGAACTTTCGGAATTAAACGAAATCGATATTCAGCTTTTCATTGATGAATATAAAAACGATGAAAGAGCCGGAGTTCGTAACATAGTGGAGAGCGCATATAAAAGAAAAGCCGCATATGACAAGGAAAAAGAAAGAACCTCCAAAATGTACGAGCTTGAAAGAAAGTATGTGACAAGCGGCTTTATATGCGGAATAGACGAGGTCGGAAGAGGTCCTCTTGCGGGACCCGTTTGTGCCGGAGCCTGTATTCTTCCGAAAAATAAAGAGCTGCTTTATCTAAATGATTCCAAGCAGCTGTCCGAAAAAAGAAGAGAAGAGCTTTATAATATAATAATGGAGGAAAAGGTGGCTGCCGCCTGCGCCTTTGTATCCCCCGAAAGAATTGATGAAATAAATATACTTAAGGCTACCTTTGAAGCCATGAGCTTTGCCGTGGAAAAGGTTATGGATCAGTTGAAGGAAAAGGGCGGTTTTCAGGAAATAGCGGCTTTATTCATAGATGCTGTGCATGTTCCGCAACTGGAGAGATTTAAACAGTTTTCTATAATCAAGGGAGACGCAAAGTGCGCTTCAATAGCTGCGGCTTCCATAATAGCCAAGGTGGAACGGGACAGACTCATGGAGGAGTATGATAAGAAATATCCGGAATATTTTTTTTCATCAAATAAGGGTTACGGCTCCAAAGATCATATAGAAGCTTTAAGGAAATACGGTGCGACTCCTATACACAGGAGATCTTTTATTAAAGGCATATTGGAGAATAATGGCTGATATAGGAATATACGGTACAAATTCAATATCCGGCGCTTCGGCGGCAAATAAGGGCATGTCCTCCATTGCGGTCGAAAACGGTAATGACAGAAAGGTAATGGAGGCTCTTTCCAAGGTATCCTCCGGCTCCACGATTGAGGGTAAGGTTACCTCCATAAGCGTTGATGAGAAGGGAGTACGCATAGCGACGATAGATATAGGCAATAACACCTTCATAAGTGCAAAGCTTAATTCCAACACCTCTCTCATAGAAGGACAGTCGGTTACTTTCAGAGTAAATATATCTTCAAACGGTACCGTAAATCTTAATCCTCTGTATCAGAATACTGCGGTTAACAATAATATATTAAAGGCGATCGCGGAGGCGGGTATGAAAGCCGACGCCCAAACGTTGTCCATGGTTAAGGACATGATGTCTCAGGGAATGAGAATAGACAGCGAGAGTCTTCTTAATATGAATCATGCAATTATTCATAATCCCGGTGTGAAAACCTCCACTCTTATGAATATGCAGTCGCTTGGCATACCTCTTACGAGCGCCAATATAAATCAGTTTGAAAACTATCAAAATTTTCAGCATCGTATATCGAGCTCTATAAGCGATATCATGACGGGTCTGTCAAATGCTTATATTTCAGCCTTACAGGCGGGTAATACTTCGCAGGCTATGGATATGTACGCAGCCATGATAAAAATGTTTGTAAATCCGCAGCAGCCGCTTACGGAGCTTTTATACTTAAGTGTTACGGCGCCGGATAAAGCAGCCGGAGTGTTGAACGGCTTTACCGAAGAAGCGGGAGAGTTTTTCGGAAACAATGCTCAAAATATGCAAAGCGCCGAAGGGCAGGAAAAAGGACTTGATTTGCCCGACAGGTCGTCGGGAGATGTCAGGAGCGGTATTGAGGACGGTGAAATAATAAAGCTTACAGCCGAAGAGGACGAAGCCCCTTCAGCCTCTAATGTTTTATCGGAAAAGAACCTGTCTTTTGCGGATATCACAAGGCGGTTGGGAATAAGCGGTGATCTTTC
>CAUUGW010000185.1:0-2920 GCA_963544785.1 uncultured Lachnospiraceae bacterium
ATTTACTGTAAATGCTTACAGAATAAAAACAAAATGGGATAACAGCTGGAGTGATTGGGCTGATGCAAATGTCGGCGGAAAAACATCAGGCTATAAATATCTCGACATTCGCTACACCCGCAACAGCTACAAGCTTGAGTACGATTATGTTGTAGGAAAGATCGTAACCCCTATAGCCGGCTACACCGAGTCCATATTATATGAAGCTCCTCTTTCAAAGGCTTCATATAATAAACCGGAACCTACAAAGCCTCAGGGCGTACCCGCCAACTTTATATTTACGGGCTGGTACAAGGATAAGGAACTGACCTCTAAGTTTGATTTCAGCGGCACCATGCCTTCAAACGACCTTGTAGTTTATGCGGGCTGGAAAGCTCCTACCGTAAAAGTGACTGCCTATACTACTAAAGACGGCGGTGCTGTTCATAAGCAGTTTGAGGTAGGATACGGAGAAAAGGTTTCCAAGGATGATATAACGGATTTACCCAATGACGGAGATAAGACGTTTATCGGCTGGGCGACAAAGGATAATTCCGGAAAACTTACGCTTTATAATTTCGAGACCAGGCTTTACGAGGATCTTAAGCTTTATCCGTATTTTGCAGGCTCCGCCAAATATACCGTAAGCTATGATTTGAACGGCGGTACGGGAATCGTGGTTGATTCTAAGAAGTATATGGAGGGTGCAGAAGCGGATGTGCAGCCCTTCGGTACCGCAAAAGCTCCCGCAGGTAAGGTATTCCTCGGTTGGCTGGACGGTCAAAAAATATTACTTCCTCAGGATAAACTGGTAGTTATAGGGGATATTACGCTTAGAGCCCTATATGGAGATATTCCTGAAAAGACCTCACTCAAATACAGTGCCGCTTATCCTGCCGGCATCGGAATGATTAATCCTCCCGATTATGCTCCCGCCGAGCTTCAAGATCTGGCAGACAACAGCAGCGTAAAGATTTTGGATTTGGATAAGACACCCTTTGAGACGCCTAAGGGATATATCTTCGACGGTTGGAAGACTGCCGACGGCATGCGGTTTGCACCCGGAACTACCGTTATCGTTGATCATTTAAAGGGTCAAAATGTTTTATACGCCGTATGGAAACAGAAAAAGGTTCTGACCGTTACCATAACGGGAAACAGCGGAACATATAAATACGACGGAAGCGAAAAGGTTGTAACGGGATCAACCAATGATGCGGCAGATATTACCGAAACGATCGTTACGGTTACCAAGAAGCCTGACGCTGCAATACATGAGAGAGTTTCCGCACGTGAAGTCGGAACATATGAGATGGTTTTATATCCCGGAGATTATGAAGCCGTTTCAAGTGACCCCAATTACGATGTTGAGATAAAAGTGAAAAACGGTTCTCTTGATATCACTAAAAACAACTCGACGATCACCGTTACTGCGGTTGATGACTCAAAGACCTATAACGGAAAACCCCTCATCAACAACGGCTTCAACATAGAAGGCTTGCCTGACGGCTTAAAAGCTAAAGTTGAAGTAAACGGCTCAATAACGCACGTATCCCAGAATGCTGCGGGAAATAATGTCGTGGTCAGCGTAAAAATCCTTGATATGGCGGGAACGGATGTAACCAACAACTTCTCTAACATAATAAAGGTTAACGGAACGCTTAATATAAAACCCGCAGGTCTCAAGCTTAAGGGTGCGGATCACAGCTTTTTGTATGACGGAGCCGAGCATTCAGACGAAACCGTAACTATAATAGAGGGAATGCTTTTTGAAAGCGACAAAATAGATGTAAAGGCAACAGGAACGATAAGAAATATCGGAACTGTACCGAATCCTGTCGGAGAGGTAACATTTATCGTCGGAGAAGCTGATGACTATAAGATAAAGAAAGAAGACGGAAAGCTTGAAGTAACTGCCAATACTCAGGCAAGAGTAAAGGTAACGGCTGCAAGCAGATCAAAGGTTTATGACGGAACTCCTCTTACCGCTCCCGATGGCTATGAGGTAGATAATCTGCCGCAAGGTTTAAGAGCAGAAGCAATTATAGAAGGCTCTATAACACAGGTAAAAGAGAGCGGAACAGGCAATAACGTCGTAAAGGAAGTAAAAATCTTTGATGCCGACAATAATGATGTAACCGCCAACTTCCCCAACATAGATAAGGTGAACGGAAACCTTACTATAACGAAAGCTCCAATTACGCTGACCGGAGCGGACGGTACATTTAATTATGACGGCAAGGTACATAAAAACGAAACCGTAACAAAGGTAGGAGAGTTTGCAGCGGTAGATACAGTCGTCTACAAAGCAACCGGAACTATTAAGGATGTCGGGAACAAGCCGAATCCCGTGGAAGTTAAATTTATCACGGGAAGTGAGGACAACTACGATATAGAATGTATTCCCGGAACGCTTACGGTTACAAAGAGCTCGGCACAAATTGTAGTAACTGCTGAAGATGCTACAAAGCGTTATGACGGAACGCCTTTAACAAATAACAAATTTAAGCTTGAAAACTTACCTGAAGGCTTTACAATAAATGTATTGATAGAAGGTTCCATAACGCACGTATCCGAGAATGCACCTAATAATAACAAAGTAAAGGAAGTAAAGATTTTTGACAATGACAATAAAGATGTAACGGAAAACTTCCCTAACTTGATGACCGTTGACGGAACTCTTACCATAACACCCGCTCCTCTGAATCTGACAGGTGAAACCGATACATTCATGTATGACGGTCAAGAGCACAAGAATGAAAATGTAATAATCGAAGGTCTTGTAGGAACGGATGAAATTGAAGCAAGGGCAACCGGAAGGATAAGGTATGTAGGAACGGTAGATAATCCCATAGAGTGGTCATTCGTTCAAGGCAAGGGCGATATAAGAGATTACGACATAAGCGAAGAGATAGGAACGCTTACGGTAGAGGTTAGCAAC
>CAUUGW010000186.1:0-2917 GCA_963544785.1 uncultured Lachnospiraceae bacterium
AAGATGATACATTATATGGGTCAATATTTTGCACTAAAGAACCGTCATACATACCGCCCGGAGAGTAATTTTCCAATCTATCATCATAAATATCTAAATGAACTTCACTTCCTATGACTGAATAATCTCTGTGAATAAGTGCATTCACTATCCCTTCTTGTACCGCTCTTTCAGGATACTCAGGATATTCTGTTCTATACATAGCTCCTTTTTTCCACATCTTTTCGGAATTTCTTTAATTCCAGAAACTTCATTATCCTCCTTCACTCCAAATATTAATTTTCCACCCCTACCATTTGCAAAAGCTGATACGGATTTCAACCAAGATTTCGGTTTATTTAATTCGAGTTTTTCCTTTTTGTCGTAAAGGTTGGTTTCTCCTAAATAGTCTTTTAAATTCAAAGAATCTCACCCTCTTTCATATAGATTATTCGGTAATCGGATTTTATAACTAATTGCTTTTTTTGTTTTTTTAACTCTTTGTTATTGACTCGTTTTCGTTAAGTGTTCAGGTATAGCTCGCACTCATTGTAATTACAATTCTATCATTAATTGAGTTTGGAAATTTTAAAATTTTCACATTAAAAAATCTTATAAAATAGCCGATTCTTTGGTTCGCTTGGTAAACAAACCAAATAAGTCTGAAAATTGCATAAATAATTGATTAGTTTGTATTTTTATAAAAATTTTGCCAAAACTTAAAATTATTTCAACTTGAAAAACCAATTATTTATGAGTATAATATATAATAAGTGTGCAAAATCTCAAATACCGTTAGAAAACAACTTAGAACCAATAAAATAACAAACAAGGAGCGGAAATGAACTCTTCAAAAAATAATACACCTTTTATATTATCCGGCAGTATTATAGTTGTCTGCATAGCACTTACAATCTTTATGGCATTCGGCGGAAACAGTATTACAGGCAATATAAAGAACAAATTAAAAGCCGCAGGCAGTAAAGAAAACGAAAAAACAAAATTAAAAGATATTAAAGAAGATTCTGAAAAAAACGGCACAAATGACAAAGATTCCGAAAAAGAGTCCGATTATAAAGAGAGCTTTAAAGATCCTGAAATACTTTCCATTATAAACAATATGTCCGATGAGCAAAAAGCGGCACAGCTCTTCATACTCCCGATAGACGACTTGACAGGGGTTTACGGTACCACTTTGGCTAAGGAAACCACCAAAAACGCAATTAAAAACTATCCTGTGGGCGGTCTTTTTTATGAATTCCAAAACATAGTAAACCAAGAACAGACAAAAGAGCTTTTATCAACAGCTGATAAATACAGCAAAGAAACCGTAGGACTATCAATACTTAAAATTATAAAAGACTACGGCGGAACATCATCTCCCATCACGGGAAATCCCAACTTTCAATTATCGGTGCTTCCCACACCGAGCGAACTTTCAGGCTCAAACAAAGAAGAATGTGAAAATAACGCAAAAAAAATATCCCTGACCCTAAGCAAACTCGGTTTTGATTTGAATTTAGCCCCGAGCGGAATCTTATCCGGTGAGGAATATTCATTCGGCACAAGCAGCAGTGATGTCGCTGCAAGGATTGCAGCCTTTAACAGAGGGTTAAACGATAACGGTATAACGGGTGTATTTACGGATTTCCCGGGGAAGGGAGATCCGAGTCATCTTGAAAACTTGGTTAAAACAAGCGATTTGGACATAAACTCGCTCATGGCTGATGAATTATTACCGTACACCGATAATTTGATGTCAATCAGGGCAATTATGTTTAATGAATTGGCTTACCCCGACATCACCTCATCCAATATGCCGGCATTTATGTCGGAAAAAATGGTAACTGATGTGCTAAGAAAAGACCTGAAATACAACAACCTTGTTATCAGCCCGAAATTAAAGTCGGACTCTCTTTCAGGAAGCTTTTCCGATGAGGATATGTCCGTTCTGGCAATCATAGCGGGCTGTGATATGATTTATGCCCCGAAAGACTATAAGGCGGCATATAACGCCGTACTATACTCAATTAATTCCGGCAGAATCAGCAAAAAAAGGCTTGATGAAAGCCTTTACAGAATTATCAGCTTCAAAAAATCTTTAGAAAGTTAAAAAATGAAATATATGCTTATCAGAAAAAAATTATTTAAAGTAATCACAGCATTGCTTATAATATGTATTTTCTTTTCAAATAAAGAAATATCAGCTTACGCATCCTTTCCCCAATTCAAAAAGGGAACAACGGGAATGACGCTTAAAGACAATGACTTTTATTTATTGGACGAAAATTCCGATGTCAAAACCGGCTGGCAGAACTACGGGGGAAACCTTTATTATTTCAGCAAAAAAAACGGCAAAATGTTTGTAGGTATCAAAAAAATAGGCAAAGACTACTATTATTTCGATGAGAACGGCTGCTGTGTTCCCGATGTTTCTTTTTCCAAAAATATGAGTCTAAAACACGGATTTTATGTGACGGATAATGAAACAAGATATTATTTCAACGGCAGTATGTTAAAGGGCTTCGCTCAGATAAAAGGAGTAAACTATTATTTTGACGAAGAAACCGGAGTTATGCAGGACTATGACAAAGCCTTGGCAAAATATAGAGAGAATTTTGCAAATAACAATTCTATAAAGTCGGAACAACAGGAAAGCCCCTACGTAACGGTTCACAATACTGTTATGCACTCAGGCTATTATACCGACAAAAATAATGATGAAAGGACTCTGCTTGCGGCTATTATCTATTGTGAAGCGGGGAATCAAAAGCTTTTTCCGTATAAGACAATCGACGGCAAAACCGTGTATAAGGGAATGCTGGCTGTAGGCTATGTTATAGTGAATCGTATGACTGATAATTTAGGAATAAAGGAAGTAATTTATAAAAAAAATATGTTTCAACCGGCAAGAAACGGTCGTCTTACAAACGTTCTT
>CAUUGW010000187.1:0-2894 GCA_963544785.1 uncultured Lachnospiraceae bacterium
ATTATATGTCAACTATTATGAGGGCAAAAAAACGGATACACCGCCTTTTAGCTATAATGACGGTTTTTCGGTGAGTGCAAGACGTTTTATCAGGGGTGATGAATATGCCGTGGATTCTTTATTATCCCATTTTATGATTGATTCGGGAAAAAAGATAAATTATCTATCCACTCATAACGGTTTCACTTTACTTGATTGTTTTTCCTATGATGTAAAGCATAACGAAAAAAACGGATTAAATAATTGTGACGGAACGGACTATAATTTCAGTTTTAATTTAGGAGTAGAGGGTAAGACAAAATTAAAACGCATTATTAAACTAAGGTATAAGCATGTGAAAAATGCACTGTTTTTATTAATGCTGTCAAGGGGTATCCCTTTAATTATGGCGGGAGATGAAGCTTTAAGAACGCAAAACGGTAATAATAACGCCTTTTGTCAGGACAATTTAATCTCATGGTTCGACTGGAATAATGAAAATAAGGATAGGCTTGAAATCAGAGAATTTTTTAAAAAATTGCTGTCTTTTAGAAAAAACAACAGTATTTTAGCCTGTGATTTAAGCGGTGTAGGAAATACCGGAAATATGAACGTTCCTTTGATTTCATTACATTCGGATATGGCATTCAGCTTTACCGGGGGCAATTCAAGGGCATTCGGTCTGTTATATAATGCGGCATTAAGCAAATTGGAAAATGAGAATGATTTAATATATATAGCGGTAAATATGTCTGCCGGTAACAAAAGATTGGCAATACCGAGGCTTGAAAAGGCACAGATGAAAATACATTTAAGTACGGACGAAAATGCAAGACTTGAAAATGAATTTGTTATATTACCGGAATTTTCCTGTGCATTGGTTGTTGATGAAAAGGGCATAGAAAATAAAAAAAGATGATTATATCTTAAGGAGAGATTATGAGTAAAAAAGTATTATTCAGCGGAATGCAGGCTACAGGGTCATTGACCTTGGGCAATTATTTGGGGGCATTGGCTAACTGGATTGATTTAAGCTTGGAGTATGAGAGCTATTATTGCGTGGTTGATTTACACTCAATAACCATCAATCAGGACAGAAATATTTTTGCAAGCAAGGCTTTAAACCTTATGAAATTATACATAGCTGCAGGGCTTGATCCGAAGAAAAGCTGTCTGTATTTTCAAAGTCAGGTGCCGGCACACAGCCAACTGGCATGGGTTTTGAGCTGCAGCACCTATATGGGTGAATTGAATCGTATGACTCAGTTCAAAGATAAGGCGACAAAGGCGGGTAAGAATATCAATGTGGGTCTTTATACCTATCCTGTTTTGATGGCTGCCGATATTTTATTATTTCAGACAAATATAGTACCCGTCGGGACTGATCAGAAACAACATATTGAGATTACAAGGGATATAGCCATAAGATTTAATAACAATTATAATGAAGAAATCTTTACAATACCCGAGCCTTATTTCGGAAAGAGTGCATCAAGGATAATGAGCTTGCAGGATCCCGGTAAAAAAATGTCAAAATCCGATGACAATCCGAATGCAAGCATACATTTAACGGACGACAGGGATACCGTAATAAAGAAATTTAAAAAGGCGGTAACCGATTCTTTGGGAGAGGTTAAATATGATATAGAAAATCAGCCCGGAGTGTCGAACCTTATAGAAATCTATGCGGCATGTAAAAAAATAAGTGTTGAAGATGTCGTAAGGGAGTTTTCAGGCAGGGGATATGGAGACTTTAAGACGGCGGTAGGAGAAGTGGTAGCCGATACATTGACTCCTTTGCAGAAAAAGCTTGAAGATTTAAATAGCAGTGAAGATGAATTAAAGAAGATAATTATCGAAAACGGTAAGAAAGCATCAGCTGCTGCAAATGCTACGATGAATAAGGTTTATAAGACTATGGGATTTCCACTTTTTTGATTTTAGAAAGAGATATTGTTAGATGAAGGAACTTATTCTGAAAAGAAAATCTATTTTAACAGCCCATATATTAATGAGCATTTTTCTTATTTTGTTGTCTGTAATTACAATGCTTTATGATATTGACAAGGGTTGGATTTTTTTAGTCGTTTCAATTATTTTTATCGGAGCTTCCACATTTATATACATCAGGGGACTTAAAAAGCTCTATGATACAATGATTTACAACATTAACTATTATAACAGCGTTCAGTCGGAGTTACTGGAGGAATTTTCCGTGGCTTATGCCATTTTAAGCGAAAACCTTGACATAATCTGGACCAACAAGGCATTCAGAAGACTTGTAAAAAAGGATAAAAGCTTTCATGGCTCGATAAGTGAATGTTTGCCTATGCTCATAATAGAAGAGCTTCCTAAAAAAGGCGGCAGTATAGAATATGAAATTGAGATTGAGGACAGGCAGATAAGACTACAGATGATTAGAAATCTGCCTGTCAGACATCATAACGCCGACAGCTACACGGTTTATCTGTTCGATGAAACGTTGTTAAAAGAGTCGGTGCGGGCATTAAATGAACAAAAGCCCGTGGTAGCCCTTATATATATTGATAATTATGAGGAGCTGATGTCGAGTATAGAAGAGGTCAGACAGTCTCTTCTTTTGGCATTGGTTGAAAGAAAAATTACGAAGTATTTTATTGAGATAGACGGGATTGTAAAAAAGCTTGATAAGGATAAATTTTTTGTAATATTTAAAAGGCACAGACTTGATGAGTTGATAGCCTCAAGATTTGAAATTTTGGAGGATGTAAAGACATTAAACATAGGCAATGAAATGTCTGTAACCATCAGTATGGGTCTTGGTTTAAATGAGCATAATTTATTGAGAGCAAGCGAAAATGCCGGAATGGCTATGGATTTGGCACTCGGCAGAGGCGGAGATCAATGCGTAATCAAGAGCCATGAAAGAACCACCT
>CAUUGW010000188.1:0-2894 GCA_963544785.1 uncultured Lachnospiraceae bacterium
CTTGACATCGTGAATTGATAAAATATGAGGTGATCTATGACTAAAACCGTTGAAAAAAATAATAAGAGCGGAAGTAAAAACAAAAATAACTATGTGAGGATCTATGATCGCCTTACAAAACAGCAGAAGGATATACTCGGAGAGGTTGCAAATATAAGCATGGGAAGTGCCGCCACCTCTCTTTCCAAGATGGTTAATTGTCCGGTAAGCATTACCTCTCCCCGAATTGAGACGATGAGCAGGAGTGAAGCGCTTAAAGGTTTCACGGGAATATGTACCTTTGTACAGGTAAGCTATGTGACCGGACTTTTCGGAAATAATGTTTTTGTATCGAAGGATAAGGATCTTCTTAACATTACGGATCTTATGCTCGGAGGAACGGGCAGCGTTGATATTGGATCGGAGTTGAATGATCTTCATCTTTCGGCAGCCTCGGAAGCCATGAATCAGATGATAGGAACAAGCGCCACCTCCATGTCGGGAATGCTTGCTGAATCTGTGGATATCAGTACGCCCATGCTTTCCAGAATTGATATTGAAAGTATAAAAACCTTTGACAGAATGTTTGAATCCTCCAGGGATATCTTCGTAAGGATAGAATTTGATATAAATATAAACAACAGAATACGCTCAACCATGATACAGCTCTATCCTATTCAGTTGGCTATTGATATATGCAAGCTGTTTAAGAAAAAGAAGTTTGACAGAAAAACGGAAGACCAGAGCTGTTTATGAACAAAGCGGAAATAAGTGAGATAAAAAAACAGTTTACTCCCGAAGGGCTGACTATTGACAGGATCTGCGGCTGCTATGTAAATAACGAAAAGACTAAGGTATTTGAAAGTGCAGTATCGTTCGGGCTGATTCCGGATGAGGAAATGTACAGATACCTTGATATATTTAAAAGAACTCTTTCGGGCAGACGCGGAAAAAATCTGATTGATCTTTCCTTTTCCTATGAGCAGGAGAAGGAGGGTTCGGCTCATGATATGCTTTATAAATTGAGAGAGAGCTCCTTAAAGGATGAGATTCTGCTCGATATGTTTTATGATCGTATAATTGAAAGCTATGATTGTGCTGAAAATTACTATATCATTCTCATACATGCAGTTTATGACGTTCCGGGCATAAGCAATGACGGGATTATGCTTGAAGACGCTTCCGACAACATATATGAATATATCGCCTGCGCCATTTGTCCTGTGGTTCTTGCAAAGGCGGCTCTAGGTTATAATGAGGACAAAAATTTAATAGCGGAAAGAATAAGGGATTTTGTTGTTGATCAGCCTATGAAGGGCTTTTTGTTTCCGGCATTTAACGACAGAACGGCTGATATACACAGTATGCTTTATTACACCAAAAAACCGGCTGATATGCAGCCTGAATTTGTGGAGAGCGTTTTCGGAGCCTTTGCTCCCATGTCGGAGCCGGATCAGAGAAAAGGCTTTCAGACCATTATACAAAAGTCCGTAGGAGACGACGGAAATGTCGAAATAATAAAAAACATACATGAAAATTTATCCCGTATGATAGAAGAGCATATTGATGAAGCCGACACGCCCCTTTCCCTTGACAAAAATGACGTGAGAAATCTTTTGGAGGACAGTGGAGTTTCAAAAGAAAAGCTTGAAGTATTTTTTGAAAAAAATTATACGGAAGCCTTTCACCAAGATGATTGTAAGCTTACAGCCGCCAATATAAGCGTTCCGTCCAAGTTTGAATTTAAAAATCCCGATATTATTATAAAGATTAATCCTGAAAGGACGGATCTTATAGAAAGTCGTATAATAGACGGTCGTAAATGTCTTGTGATAAGAATGGATGACAGGGTAGAGGTTAACGGTATTGATGTAAGGCTGATTTAATGAGGCTTTTTGCCGTATAGGGGCTGATCATCATAGGAAAGATCATCTTCTGCGGTTATAACGTTATATGATGAAATATCAAACAAAGCTGCGGTTGTCATGGCCGTATCTTTTTTTTGCCATTTGACATTAAGAGTAAGATCAATATACTGAGCGGAAGTAATTTCAAATTGTCCGTTTATTACGGCGGTTCCGAATTCTTTCAACACCGCTTCCATGAATTCTTTTTCATTTTCAGAGCGTTCGTATATTTTTATAAGTCTGGAGTCGGTATCGGCTATGAATTTTTCGGCTTGGGCAACGGCTCCGTAATAGCTTGTGCTGCGATCCGCAAGCTTTCTGCTCAGCTTCATATCGGCATTTGCGCTGCTTACGGAAAGCAGGGAAAAGGAGACAAGGCATAAAATTATAAATATCAGCAGAATGGATGCCGTGCCTGAATGAATCTTAAATTCTAACGAACGTCTTTTATTCATTTTCAGCCTCCAAATTGTAATTTCTCACATAATGGCAAAGTCCGGTTTCCAAAATTTTCTCTTTATCCGAAAAAATATTTATATTTGCATTTACTATACAGTCTTTATCCGGCTCGTCCATGGAAAACACAGCCGTATAGGTTGCGGCAGCTCTGCGGGAAGGCGGAAGCCGCTGCCAGGTGGAGTCATAATACAGTGCCAGTATTGTGTGGCTGAAAAGCTTTATGTCAAAAGCTTTATCGACCGTAAGAGCTGAAGCGCCATCTATTCGCTCCGACATAGGGAGCGTTTCCTGCATAGACGAAGCATCGGCATTGGATATATAAAATGCTTCTGCTATGTTTTGAGCAGCCAGAGTCGCTTCCGTGAGGGATTTACTGTGCCTTTCAAGCTTTCTTGCAGCTGCAAATACCTGCACGCAGACCGCTGCGGCAAGTGAAAACAACAGCACTACAATAATCATTTCAAGAAGGGCTGCATATGATCCGGAGCCTCGCTGTTTCATCCGTTTTCCTCCGTGTATATGTCGCTTCTGAGCTTAATCAGCAAGGTT
>CAUUGW010000189.1:0-2875 GCA_963544785.1 uncultured Lachnospiraceae bacterium
TTTTGAATTCTTCTTCTATTCGAAAGTTTCGTTTTTTTTTATGCTTAAAATTACTGTCAACGGGAAAAGATACTCCCTTAAATATTACAAGCGGATGCTTTAACTCAAAACTGTCAATATAAAATTTCCCAAGCTTGATTTTTTGTGTGTCATTGGTATATCTCCAATTTGTTAAAAGTATTTCAATATCAATACTGTTTCCAAGATTAATTTTTTTAAGGTTAAACCATTTCTTTTGCTTTTCATCAATTAAAGAAAATTCTATATCGTCCAATTTATCCATATCATCAGTATATCTGATTTCATTAATGGAATATTTCATATCCTGAAAAGCGGAAGACCAATTATATATTAAATTGATACTCTTACTTCTTGCTACCCCCATAATTGCTCCCTGTCATCTTCATCAATATCCTCATCGCTTAACGGCGGCACTTCCAATACATAATCACTGTCAAATACAATTATATGAATAAAATCGGGGTTATAATCCATAAGCAGATATAACAGCATTTCATCTCCATATACCTTTTTAGCTATCATATCCCAAGTATCGCCCTGTACAGTGGTATACCATCTTGTATCCTTATTTATAGACATACTCTTGCATTCCTTTCCAAGTACCGGCTCATATTGTTCTCAAACTCTGCATAACTCTGTTTCAATGCCCTCACAACATCATTTTTATCCGCATTACCGCTTACATTGATAATCGGACTGAACACAATATGATTGTTACTGCTGTTATTACTGTTATATCCCATAACTTCATTTGCAAGCTCCAATAACCGTTTGCTCCTCGGTCTTTTATCAAGCGGAATAATAGCCTCCGCACTCTTACCCTCCGCCACATAAGTTAAAATAGGACTTGAATAAATACCTCCGTCCGCATTATTCATAGGTATCATTTCTTTATTATTTCCTGAACGTCTATGTATACTATAATTACCGTTTATATTGTCAGAAAATTTATCAGGTTTTACGGTAACGGCAGGAACAACATCAAGATTGATAACATACTGTTTTTCAAATGTTGTCTTTAGTACCTGTCTCCACAAGGCTTCCGCTTCTTTTCCGCCTTTTTCAAGCTTAGCTTTTAAATCATTCGCCGACATTCCCTGATCCATACTGCGTGCTATGAATTCATTTATATTAAATCCTTTTTCTTTAGCATATTTATACGATTCTTTCACTCTTTCAGGATTATTCAATATCTTTTCAATCTTATATTTTTTACTGTCACCGATCATTTCGACTGTCCCTGAAAATGCAGCATTATATATTTCATCTAAATATCTGTTTGACTGAGATTTCTTTATTTCTTCCTTCTTTTTGGGGTTTATCAGTTCAAGGTCCTTTTGAAAATCTGAATACAAATCTTTAAAACCGTTTTTTCCCAAAATATCCTTTATCACTTTTTTAGAGGTGCCACGCAGAGGGTTATAGTTATATTGTATAAATCCTCCGCTATTTATGGCATCTTTTGTTAAAAAATCCCTTATATCTCCAAGAAAGAATTCATTTTCTTTTACTTCATATTCTTTAAACTCATTTTCGTATCTTTTATAAAGCATTTCCGATATTTTCCCTAAGACACGAGACTTCCTTTCTACTGAATCCTGCCTTAAATCCTCTTTTGTCTGCTCGACAAGGGCATTATATTTTTCCTCACTTATGTCCCCGTCCTCTTTTCTTATCTTTAGCAAAGTCATAACCTCTGTTAGGGTTTCACGTGCCTGTGTATCCGATTCCTTAAGGTCATCTGTTATTTTTTGATTAAGAGCCTGTACACTTTCCTTACTCAAATTCTTATTTAAGGCATCATCTATTTCAATATCCAAGCTGCTCTCACGTTTGGCACTCTCTATCCTCTTTTGCATCTTGATAAGGTCGATATTAAATTCCTCTATCTTAAGCAATTCCTCGTTGCTTATAATGCCGTCTTTCATCGCTTTATTGATATAGTCAACCCATTTTTGACCTATTTTTTCAGCTTCCTTTGAATCCTTATTAAGCCCCGTTATAAGAGTTTCGCTCAACTCTTTTCCCAAATTACCGTCATTTAATCCGGAAGCAAATTCCAATATGGATATTTTATTCTGTTCAAAATACCCCTGTACAGAAGCTACGGTATCCTTTGCGTTCTGTATAAATTCCTCTTTTTCTTCCTCTGTCAGTTCTATACCCGCTTTTATCTTTAAGCCAAGCTTGTGTTGCTTATTTTGCAATATGTCTATTTCATCATTAATCTTATCAAGTTCTTCAAACATTTTAAAAGAACTGTGTATTTTCTCTATATTCCCTTGATAGACAATATCCTTTGCTATCTTATCTATTTGCTCCAAAGATAAAGCGATATTTCCGAAATGCTCCTTAATATTCTTATCCTTTGCCACTCTGTCGAAATGTTTTTTAATTCCAACTATACCGCCTATAACTGCGGCACTTAATGCCACTATCAATCCGACTTTTCCAAAAGACAATGAGCCTTTAACAGCATCTTTAAGTCCGTTATCTTTAAAATCTGTGATTGTATCCTTTAACTTTGTTAAAGTTTTGGTAACTGCAACACCTCTGTCTACCAATGCCTTACCGCCAAGACCTCCCATAATCAATCCGCCTAAGATTTCTCTGTTTTCTACGGCAAAACTCATCATTTCCATTGCCGGCTTAGACATTTTAGCTATCCCTAATGTTATTTCTCCTATACCCTTTGAAATTGTCGGGATTTTATCTTCCGCCAAGCCTAAATTTTCTCTTAATACCTGTGCGGATTCCCTTAAGTATGGAAGCATTCCATCATAAAGCTTAATATTTAACGTTTCGGCATAACCGCTGAGCTTTTTCATATCTCCTGAGAGGTTATCCATACGGA
>CAUUGW010000190.1:0-2850 GCA_963544785.1 uncultured Lachnospiraceae bacterium
GAGATCAAGGTTGAAGAAAAAGAAGAAGAGAAGCTCAAGGTTATTTCGGTTCCCGACAGCAGAACCATAGGCGATCTTGCCTCAAAGATGCGCATTCAGGCGGCTCCTATTATCAAAAAGCTTTTCCTTGAAGGAAAAATTGTTACGGTTAACTCCGAACTTACATACGAGGAGGCGGAAAATATCGCCATAGAGTATGAAATCATATGTGAAAAGGAAATACCTGTAGATGTCATAGAGGAGCTTCTTAAAGAGGATGAAGACGATCCGTCAACCCTTACGAAGCGTCCGCCCGTAGTAGTGGTCATGGGACATGTCGATCACGGTAAAACATCTCTTCTCGATAAGATCAGGCAAAGTAATGTGCTGGGACGTGAAGCGGGGGGCATTACGCAGAGGATAGGAGCATACAGCGTAAAGATCAACGGACAGTCCATAACCTTCCTGGATACGCCGGGACACGAAGCATTTACCGCCATGCGTATGAGAGGAGCCAACTCGACCGACATTGCAATTCTGGTTGTGGCGGCAGACGACGGCGTAATGCCGCAGACAATAGAGGCTATCAACCATGCAAAAGCCGCAGGGGTTGAAATCATAGTGGCGGTCAACAAAATAGATAAGCCGGAAGCCAACATAGAGAGAGTAAAGCAGGAGCTTACCGAATATGAGCTTATATCTACGGATTGGGGCGGCTCTACCGAATTTGTTCCCGTATCCGCCAAAATGGGCGAAGGTATAGATACTCTTCTTGAGACGATTATCCTTACAGCCGATATACTGGAGCTTAAAGCAAATCCGAACCGTGAGGCGAGAGCGCTTGTTCTTGAAGCCAAGCTTGATAAGGGAAGAGGACCGGTTGCAAACGTGCTTATACAAAAGGGAACTCTTCATGTAGGAGATTTCATTTCGGCAGGATCTGCAAGCGGCAAGGTTCGTGCCATGATGGATGACAACGGAAAGAGGATCAATAAAGCTCTTCCTTCTCAGCCGGTTGAAATTCTGGGACTTAATGATGTGCCGAGTGCAGGTGAAATTCTTGTAGGTCATAAGAGTGATAAGGAAGCCAAGCAGTATGCAAACACATATATGCAGCAGCATAAAAAAGACCTTATCGACGAAACCAAGGCTAAAATGTCGCTTGACGATCTTTATATGCGTATTGAGGAAGGTAAGCTGAAGGAGCTTAATGTTATTATAAAAGCCGATGTTCAGGGAAGTGTTGAAGCTCTCAAGAGCAGTCTCCTCAAGCTTTCGGGAGAAGAGGTTGTGGTACGTGTAATTCATTCAGGAGTAGGTGCCATAAATGAATCCGACGTTACGCTTGCCTCGACATCAAGCGCCATAATAATAGGTTTTGACGTAAAGCCGGACGCACAGGCGAAGAGCCTTGCGGATACCGAAGGCGTTGAGCTGAAGCTTTATAATGTTATTTATCAGGCGATAGACGAGGTTGAAGCTGCCATGAAGGGTATGCTTGCGCCCATATATGAGGAGCGTATAACCGGACATGTGGAAATTCGACAGATATTCAAAGCCAGCGCCATAGGAAATATTGCGGGTTCATATGTGACCGACGGCGTGGTCAGAAAAGGAAGCAAGGTACGCATAAGCAGAGGAAAGGATCTTATATTTGAAGGTGATCTCAAGTCTCTTAAACGTTTCAAGGACGATATAAAGGAGGTCAAGGAAGGATATGAGTGCGGTCTTGTATTTGACGGCTTTGATCAGATGAATGTCGGAGATACCGTTGAAGTATACGAAATGGTAGAGGTACCTAGGAGTTGAGAAAAAACAGTATCAAAAATAACAGAATAAATTCGGAAATGCGTAAGGTTCTTACGGAAGCGATACGGGAATCCAAGGATCCCCGTATTTCTGCCATGACCTCCGTTACTGAAGCGATAGTTGCACCCGATCTTAAAACCTGTAAGGTATATATCAGCGTTTTCGGAACCGATGAAGAGCTGGAAAAGACCATGGAGGGCTTAAACAGCGCATCGGGCTTTTTAAGGAGAGAAATTGCCAGGGTGATGAATATGAGATATACTCCCGCCCTTACGTTTATAGCCGACAGATCCGCCGAATATGCGGTTGACATCAGTGCCAAGATAGAAGAGGTGATGGAAAGAGACCGCATAGCGAGCGAGGGGCGTGACGACTCCGAAGACGAGGGAAAGTATAAAACGGATTAAAAAATGGAATTTGAATTCAGTATAGATAAGTTTTTTAAAGAGCACGGGGATATAAAAACTGTCGGAATTGCGGGACATCTTTCTCCGGACGGAGACAGTATAGGCTCATGCTTAGGTTTGTATCTTTATTTAAAGAAAAATTATCCGGGATTGAAGCTTGATATTTTTGCGGAATCCGTGCCGGAGGAACTTAAGCTTATAAAAGACTCGTCCGAGGTCAATACACAGTTCACATCGGAAGTTGACGTGTATGACGCTTTCTTTATTTTGGACACAGAAAAAGAAAGAAGCGGCGGGGCGGAAGAATTTTTTGACAAGGCGAAGCTGTCCGTAAACATAGATCATCACATTTCCAATACGGGAAGCGGAATGATAAATATATTGGATCCTAAGGCTTCAAGCGCCTGTGAAATCGTAGCTTCCGTTTTGGATACGGAAAAGATGGATATCGAAGTCGCAAAGGCGTTGTATATAGGAATGGTTACGGATACCGGCATTTTTCATTATTCCAATACGTCGCCGAAGACAATGAGAATTGCCGCCTCATTGATGGAGTTCGGTTTTGACCACAGCAGCATTATTGAGCATGTAGAGCTTGAAAAAAGCTTTTCTCAAAACAGAGGACTGGGAGAAGCGTTGGCTGCGGCAAGACTTG
>CAUUGW010000191.1:0-2849 GCA_963544785.1 uncultured Lachnospiraceae bacterium
TGTCTTGATAATCCGGAGCGTATTTATAATTCATATCCTTTCGAGCTTTCGGGAGGTATGCAGCAAAGAGTGTCAATAGCCCTTTCTCTTATTCTTGAACCCGATCTTTTACTTTGTGACGAGCCTACAAGCGCACTTGACGTGCGGATAGAGTATGAGCTTGTAAAAGAGTTTGCGAGGCTTAGAGAGCAAAAGCAGGTCGCAATAGTGATAATTACGCACAATCTTGCTCTTGCAAAGGAATTGTGCGACAGGATTGTCGTTTTATATCGTGGAGACATGGTTGAGTACGGCAGTGCGGAAAAAATAATATCGTCTCCAAGCCATGAATATACCAAAAAGCTTATATCCGCAATACCTAAAATCGGAAGTAAAAAGGTGGAGATTTTGCCGGAGGCTGCAGGATGCGGGATAATATAATAGACGTAAAAGGAGTTTCTAAAAAATTTTCTTCAAGAGGCGTTCAAAATCATGCGCTTAATGATGTAAGCATAAGTCTAAAAAAGGGTGAAATACTCGGAATAATAGGAGAAAGCGGAAGCGGAAAATCGACCCTTTTAAGAGTCATATCGGGACTGCTCAAGCCCGATAAGGGAGAGGTGCTTTTTTATAATAAGCCCGTAAGAAAATACGGAAAAGATTTGTACAGAAATATGCAAATGATATTTCAAAATCCCAGAGCTTCTTTTGATAATAACTACACCATAGGTCAGTCATTTGATGAGATAAAGAAGCATTTATGCATGAAGGACAAAGAAAACTGTACTCTTCTCGATATGGTAGGTCTTGATAGAGAGTACGAGTTTAAATATCCCGACGAGTTGTCCGGAGGAGAGTGTCAGAGAGCCGCCATAGCAAGAGCCCTTTTCGTTATCCCAGAGGTACTGCTCTGCGATGAAATAACAAGTGCTCTTGATGTATGCGTCCAGCAAAACATAATTGAACTTCTTGTTCATCTGAGCAGGTACCATGATATAAGCATGGTCTTTGTATCTCATGATCTGCCCTTGGTAAGCACCTTTTGCGACGGACTTGTTATCATGGAAAAGGGAAGAGTCGTTGAAAGCGGAAATATCGAGGAAATTTTGAATAATCCGAAGAAAGAATACACCAAGGATTTGTTATCTCATGTACTGGAGATTTGAAGCCTGTATTTTACGCTAATATAGTTAACTTGATGAATAAGAGCATAACAAGACAGGAATACAATACTTTTTTTCAGCTTGCCTGGCCCTGTGCAGCCGAGGGCTTTTTGATGGAGCTTTTAAGTTCCATCGACCTTGCCATGGTAGGCACCTTGGGCAGCAAGGCTCAAAGTGCGGTCGGAATAGTAAGTCAGCCTAAGATGATGAACCTTATTTTCGTACGGGCGATAGCCGTTGCGATAACGGCGGTGCTTGCCAGAAGATACGGAGAAGAGAAGCTCACGGAGATGAGATCCGTATTGAAGCAGGGATTAACTATAGTATTCGTCTTATATGCCGTCATTTTATCCGTTGAAATTTTTTCTTTTAAAAATATTATGCTTATAAGCGGCGCAAAAGAAGAGTATCTTGCCATGAGCATATCCTACGGCAGACTGATTTTTATAAGTCTGCTATTTCAGGTGCTTTCTATAATGCTTATGAGCGCTCTGGTTGCGATAGGCAGAACAAAAATTATATTTGCGGCGAATCTGGCGGGGAATATCCTGAATTGTCTTATAAATTACGTTTTTATATTCGGCATATTTTCAATGCCGAAGCTTGGTGTGACGGGAGCGGGAATAGGAACCTTATGCGGAAGCATGTTGACCTTTATTATAATAACGGCGGAAATTCAGAAAAAATCATCTCTTTTAAGACTTGATTCAGGAAACTGGATTCCAAGAGTATATACCTTTAAAGCAGTAGCAGTGGTGCTTACGGGGACTCTTCCTCAGCAGATTTTTGAAAGACTCGGAATGTATTTATATACGATAATAGTGGCAAGCTTAGGTTCTACGGCTCTTGCAGTACACCATATATGTATGAGTCTTTGCGATGTATTTTATTCCGTTGCAATAGGACTGGGAACCGCAACGTCTTCTATAACAGGACAAATGATGGGAAAAAGGCAAATTGATGCGGCGGTAAGATATGCCGAAATCGGGCAAAGACTCGGAATCATTGTTGCCGTATCGGGATTTGCGGTATTTTCCGTTTTTAATAAATTGATTTTGGGGATTTTTACACATGATGCCGCCGTAATGGAGCTTGGGTCAAAGATTCTGATAGTAGTGGCTTTGGTGTCCTTCCCTCAAACCTTCAGTCTTGTAAATTCCGGCGTTTTGAAGGGAGCCGGAGATACGAGATTTGTTGCCGCATACAGCTTTATAATTATTGCGGTCTTTAGACCGATTTTAACCTACCTTCTTATCTTTGTATTCGACATGGGAGTTTTCGGTGCGTGGGCTGCGCTTTTTGTCGATCAAAGTCTAAGGGCGATCGCCGCAAGTATTCGTTTTCATTCAATGAAATGGACAGAGCTTGAATTATAAAAAGCTTAAAAATAATTTTTTTAATAAAAGATTAGACATTTCTAACTGACAGGAATATATTTAAATATATAAATTTATAAGGGGGAAAGTATATGCTTGATATGTATAAAAAGCTGTTTGCCTATGTACCCGAAAGGAGAGTCTGGGCATACATATCGATGTTTTTAGCCGCATGTTCGGTATTTGTATTGATGGGAAGCTATTATTGCTTATGGAAGGTTTTTGAAACCATACTTGTATTGAATGCTCCGGGGCTTGCCGTAAAGTACGGCTTTTATTGTGTAGGACTCATGATCTTACGCGGTATTTTTTACATTGCGGGAGGTCTGGC
>CAUUGW010000192.1:0-2834 GCA_963544785.1 uncultured Lachnospiraceae bacterium
CGTTATAAGCCCCGACAATATGGTCGCTCCTATCGCCACGGCAAGAAGCGCTATCAACATTCTCGACTTACGCCTGATAAGAGAAGCGGTAATCATTCTAAAAAACATTTTACTTTTCATGTATAAACACCCTCTTTATCCTTATTGACGACCGTGCAGGACTTCCGCAGGCTGAAGTCTGAGTATCATCCTTATGGCGGGTATGCTGCCCGCAAGCGTAACCGCAAAGACCATGACGACCACTATGGGTATAATCACGGGTCTGAAAGCTATTGAAGAATCGAACACGCTCCGTCCTATAATCTGTGCAAAACCTATTCCCGCTGCAAATCCTACCGCGCCCCCGATTATTGTCGAAAACGTTATTTCGGTCAGTACCAGTATGGTAATAGATCCCGCATGAGCGCCTATCGCCTTCATAAGCCCGAGCTCTATACTTCTTTCCATAACGCTTGCGGTAACCAGATTCATGATCCCGAGAGAAGCCCCCACCATGGAAAGCGCCGTAATAAGGAGCATTAGCAGTTGAGTTTTATCAAGTATAGCGCCCTCCGAATCGGCGACCCTTCTTACAGCCGACGCTGCGGAGTCGGTTATTACCTCCTGTATCTGGTAGCAGATGGCGCTTACATAAGCCGTACAGTACCATGTTTCATATTCGTCCTTTGTAAGCGAATTGATATTTTTTGCCGCTTTTACCGCAAGGTCGTTATCAGGAGTGGTTAGAGCGCTGACCTCTATACTGTCAACCTTTCCGTCGCTGTCGTTAAAGAGCTGAGCGGTATCCAAAAATGTAAATATTTTTTTATCCTCATCTCCTCCGGATGAAAAAATACCCACGATCTTAAGCTCAACAGTTTTAGCTTCCCCTGTAAGACTTATGCTGTCTCCTGCGGAAAGTCCGAGATCTGAGGCTATCTCTTCACCGAGCATACATGACTTGAGATCCTCCGTTTTTTGCTCATCAAGCCATTCGCCTTCGGTTATATCCCACCAGCTTCTAAGCGACGATATTCCGGCATCCAGCTGTTCGCCCGTAGGCAGATCCATATGATGATTGAACCAGCTCCCTACCAACGTAAGCTTAGTTCCGTCCGCCAGATGAACGGGTATATCGGCAAACGGGGCGTAATCCACTATATTGAACGCCCAGAAAATAGTTTTTATATTGCCGAGCTCAGCCTCATTCAAATAAGCATTTGAAGCGGCTCCGCCCTCCACGTTATATAATTCATTTAAAATCGAGGACTGCTTCGGAACAACCGAAATATTCGCTCCGAAAGTTTTAAGCTCCTGATTAACCTTGTTTCCCACATCAAAAACCACACACAGCATGGCTGTCGCAAGGGATGCCCCCAGTGCAACGGTAAACGCTATAATGAGCATCTTGTTCCACTGCCTTATAAGCGTACCTTTAAGCATTCTTATAAACATGAATATTTTCCTCCATACAATTTTTCTATCCTCGTAAATCCGCCCCCGACCTCCTGTCGGATTTATTCACTTCGGATAGAAAAACAGATCATCCGTGATCTTAATTTTTCTTCCCTAATAAATCCGACCTCCTGTCGGATTTATCCGCTTCGGATAGAAAAACAGATCATCCGTGATCTTAATTTTTCTTCCCTAATAAATTCGACCTCCTGTCGGATTTATTCACTTCGGATAGAAAAACAGGGTACAGCCCTAGTCAAATTCGCTTTCGTGTTCCAGCAAAGCTTCGAGGGGTATCACTATATTTCCGTCCATTACGCTATATTCCACGGGTATGGGATTGCAGCCGCCCTTAAAGCCTATGGTATTGATGTTCATAACGACATTACAGCGGTTGCATACGACCTGACCTTCTCTTTCATAATAGCCGGTCTGTCCGCATATTTCGCAAGCGTCAAGCCCTATTCCGTAAGCCGACGAATTGGGCTTTTGAATGACAATTACACGTATTTCGGTATTGTTCTTAGTGATATGGGCGAATCTGTGCAGATGCCCGTCGGAAACCTGCTCCAAAGAAATATAGAAGTTCTTGTCATCAACCTTATTATCCTCAATAGGCGAAAGTTCTATAACCCTGTTGGCATAAGCATTTATAACTGAAATTGTCAAAACGGAAAAAACGGAACATATTACGACGGTAGTTCCCCAACGTCTGTATTTTCTCCATTTTGCAAGTATTTTTCTTCTCTGTGCGGGATTGCTGTAAGGCTCGTTTATATTAAAACTCCTTGCCCATAAAACGACAGGTATGATAATAGCAGTTATTATTACAGCATATATAAAAACGCTGCTGTGATTGGAGCCGTATCTTGCAATATTAAACAGAAGCCTGTTGCTTGGGATAATCCTCCTTGCAAGCATAATACTGAACGAATCGGCTATCTGATCCGCTTCATTTATCAAAAGAACGATAGACACAGCCGCAAATGTAATATTTTCGGGTACGGCTTTAGTCGATTTGCATAAGGAAATCCCGTATACAAGCGACAGGATAAATCCCAGAACCACCCCTATTACGGCTAAAAGAGCCTTTGATGTAAAAAAGCTTCTGTCAACAAGCCAAATTACATAAAAATAATTGACTATAACCGACGCAAAATATACCATTAGCGCTATGGCTGTGACTCCGGCTGCAAGACTTATAGTAAAAGCCGGAAGCTTTTTAATAAATTTTTTCAAAATTACAAGAATAACAAAAAGCAAAAAAGCCGCCAAAGTAACCGCATATATGCGAAGATTCCACATTCCGGTACTTATCTTGGACGTGAAATTCTTCATGAGTCCGAGTGAAAGTGAAAATAAAATCCCCAAAAAAATCATAAATTAGATATACCTCATAA
>CAUUGW010000193.1:0-2821 GCA_963544785.1 uncultured Lachnospiraceae bacterium
TGCGGAGTCTTTGTGCTTTGAAAAGCTGTCTACGAGTATGGTTACGGATGAATTTTTACCGATATGAAAAACCTGTCTGACTAAAGAGGCGCTTCTTGAGGGATGAACGGCTATTTCTAAAGCCTCTTTAACCTCGGTGTTGTCGGGAACGGAATAAACCTGAATCGGAACGTTCTCACCCTCCATTATCCTGTCTATTTCCCTTCCCATGCCCGTGGGTATGGGCTGATTTACATTTTTCACAAGCTCGTCGCCATTCGGAGGAACGGCAGAAGAGTCCTTTTCTTTAATGTACGCTATTTCCTCGGAAAAAATCTTATGAATAACGCTCTTATCCGCATCCGCTTCGTATATTACTCCGTCCGGTATATATACCGAACCTTCAATCGACGGATCTCTTTCTGCGGCGGAATCTCCTCCGGGCTTATCCTGTACAAAAAATCCCTTTGAAGAAGCTCCGTCAAGAGATACGACATTCATGGAGTCGGAATTCATCTTGAGCCAGCGATAGCTTCGCATGGGAAGCATATTTACCTGTACGTCTTTTATAGCTGTTGTAGTCATAATTACCTCTTCTCTTAACCGTTCCAGTCCATTTCGATCTTTATCAGATTGTTCATTTCAGCGGCATATTCCATGGGAAGCTCCTTTGAAATGGGATTTGCAAAGCCGGAAACTATCATAGCCTTTGCAGCGTCCTCCGAAAGACCTCTGGACATCAGATAGAAGATAGCGTCGTCGCTTATGCGCCCGATCTTGGCTTCATGTCCCACATCGGTTTCATTGGTACGTATATCCATGGCGGGAATGGTATCGGTACGGGACCTGGAGTCGAGCATAAGCGAGTCGCAGGATATTGAAAGCTTCGACTTCTTGGCTGTCGGTTCAACCACAACGGCGCTTCTGAAGGTACCGAGTCCCCCGTCCTTGGATATGGATTTGGAGCTGACTATCGAAGAAGTCTTTGCTCCCTTATGCACGATTTTAAGTCCGGTATCAAGATTCTGACCGTTTCCGGAGAAGGTAATGCCGGAGTATTCCATCTGTGAACGGTCACCCTTGAGAATAGTCATGGGGTAAAGATATGAAACCCTAGATCCGAACGAACCCGAAACCCACTCCATACGTCCGTCTTCTTCTATAACGGAGCGCTTGGTATTGAGATTATACATATTCTTTGACCAGTTTTCGACCGTGGAATAGCGAAGTCTTGCACGCTTGCCCACATAAAGCTCGACGCAGCCTGCGTGCAGATTGGCGACATTATATTTGGGAGCGGAGCAGCCTTCGATAAAGTGAAGATCCGCATCATCCTCCACTATGATCAGGGTATGCTCGAACTGACCCGCGCCTGCGGCATTCAGTCTGAAATATGACTGTAATGGAATGGGTACGGTTACTCCCTTGGGCACGTATACGAAAGAGCCGCCCGACCAGACCGCTCCGTGAAGGGCTGCAAACTTGTGATCCGTGGGAGGCACGAGCTTCATGAAATGCTTCCTTATCATATCTGCATAGTGATGCTCCTCTTCACCGGGAAGCTCTCCTCTTATTGCGCTTTCAACATCGGAATAAATAACTCCCAGATCGGCAACCTCTTTTTTTACATTATGATATACGAGCTCGGAGTCGTATTGAGCTCCGACGCCCGCAAGGGATTCCCTTTCAGCCTGAGGTATACCAAGTCTTTCAAAGGTGGACTTGATATCGTCAGGAACGTCATCCCAGTTATTTTTCATATCGTCCTTGTGACGAACATAGCCGGCTATTTTGTCCATATCAAGACCGGCTATATCCGGACCCCAGTCGGTCATGGGCATCTCGTTATATATTTTAAGACATTTAAGACGAAGCTCTCTCATCCAGTCGGGCTCACGCTTTTCCTCCGAAATGCGCAGCACCAGATCCTCGGTAATACCGTCCTTTTCACGTATATACTGATCCTCATTTTCTTCATATCTGAAGTCGTAAAAACTTTCGTTTATATCCTGTAAGGTATCTCTATCGTCAGCCACGAAAAAACCTCCCCTCTCCAACCTCGGGAAAACCGTGTTTTTCAGTTTTCAAATTTTTCAAATCCGCCCTTATTTACCAGATCCACAAGAGAGGCGTCGCCGCTCTTTACAATGCGTCCGTCCACAATTACGTGAGTGTGATCGACCTTTAACGAATCCAAAATTCTGGTAACATGTGTGATTATCAGAAGCGATCCTCCGGTAGCATCCTGAAATTCCTTAACTCCCTTCGATACGGTTCTTACGGCATCCACGTCCAAACCGGAGTCCGTTTCGTCCAGAATGGCAAGCTTGGGATTTATCATAAGAAGCTGCAAAATTTCGGCTTTCTTTTTTTCACCGCCCGAAAAGCCCACATTAAGATCCCGGTCGGCATAGGAGGGATCCATATCGAGCATCTCCAGAGCGGCATTCAGCCTTTTTTGGAAGGATAAAAGCTTTACGGGCTGTCCTGTAAGTTCTCGTTGAGCATTTCTCAAAAATGCTGAAAGTGAGATCCCGGGAACCTCGAGAGGATTCTGGAAGGTCATAAAAATGCCCTTTTTAGCCCTTTCGTCCGCCTCGGCTTCCGTGATATCCTCTCCGTTGAAAATGATATTTCCCTCAGTAACGGAGTAGCTCGGATTGCCCACTATCGCATTGCCGAGTGTTGATTTTCCCGCTCCGTTAGGTCCAAGCAAAACGTGCGTTTCACCGGGTTTTATATTCAACGATATATTTTTGAGAATTTGAAGATTCTCACCGGCGGACACGGAAAGATTTTTTACCTGGAGCAAAAACTCATTAGACATAACAGATCCTTTCTT
>CAUUGW010000194.1:0-2789 GCA_963544785.1 uncultured Lachnospiraceae bacterium
GACTGATTCCATATCCAAAGATACTTTAAAAAAAGATTTATTAAAGAAATACAATAATAATTTGATTACGCGAAAAAAAATTGAAGAGAAAATGGAAAATTTGATGTCAAAAAATGATATCCGCTTGACAGAAAAACAACTTAATTATTTAAAAGATAAATACGATGTAGAGAATATGACTTCCAATGAATTTGAAAATTTAATCAGGGAATTAAAAGAGATGGAAATTATTTCATCTGAATTCGCATCAAATGCTATTGCTCGTCCGATACCGCCCGGCGGTTTCGTTATGTATGGCTATGATAGACACGATACTGCTTTTGATTTTACCTCTCCTAATAATTACTTATTAAATTTTAAAAAAGAGAATGCAAGAATAGATGTTGCATTAGCTGCACTTAATAAAGGAGAAAGTTCCTTTAATTGCAGTTTTGAAGAAATTTTAAAATATTTCAGTACACAGAAAAGTATTAATAACAGACTAATATCCATATTAGAAATGATTAAAAAAGACTAAGTTGTAAATTTAATTTCCGAATATAAATAAGATAGGAACAGAGGAATTTTTAAGCAAAATTCTTCTGTTCTTGTTTTTTATGAATGAAGAAACAAAAAAGACAGGGGATATAATTTCTCAAGTTTCTGCAAAATGTTAAAAATGTCAAAAATCCGGTATGATAACAATTTGTAAAAATCCTTTATATGATAGTATATTGTGAAATTATTTTTTGGTAAAAAAGGAGTAGTGTATGACAGATAGGAAAAAGCCGGAGCTCTTAATGCCGGCAGGCTCGCTTGACGTATTAAAAACGGCTGTGAATTACGGTGCCGATGCGGTTTATATCGGAGGGGATTATTTCAGCCTGCGTGCAAATGCTAAGAATTTCAGCCTTGAGGAAATGAAAGAGGGGCTTTACTATGCACATTCTCGTGGAAAAAAAGTTTATCTTACCGCCAATATTTTCGCACATAATGATGATATAAAAAAGGCTGAAGAATTTTTTGACGAGATTAAAGCCTTATCATTTGATGCACTGATAATGTCGGATCCGGGTCTTTTTATGATGGCAAGGCAAAGACTGCCGGAAATGGAAATACACATCAGCACACAAGCCAATAATACCAATGCACAGACATTTAAGTTCTGGAGATCTTTGGGTGCTACAAGATGTGTGGCGGCAAGAGAGCTGTCTTTAGATGAACTTAAGGTCATAAAAGAAGAGATAAAGGATATGGAGATTGAAGCCTTTGTACACGGTGCTATGTGTATGTCCTATTCGGGGAGATGCCTTTTAAGCAACTATATGGTGGGAAAGGACGCCAATAAGGGAGCATGTACACACCCTTGCAGATGGAAATACAGCGTTGTGGAGGAGAAAAGACCGGGAGAATATTTGCCTGTCTATGAGAATGAGAGAGGTACCTATATTTTCAATTCAAAGGATTTGTGTATGATAGATAAGCTTCCCGATATGATAGATGCAGGTATTGACAGCCTTAAGGTGGAGGGGAGAATGAAGACCGCCCTTTATGTCGCATCGGTGGCGGGGGCATATAGGAATGCCATTGATGACTATTTTGAAAGCCCACAAATCTATAATGACAACATACAGCATTATTTAAATGAAATAAGATCCTGTACATATAGGAGCTTTACAAGAGGATTCTTTTATGATAAGCCTAATGAAGAATCGCAGATTTATGATAACAATACCTATAATAAGGGAGCGGTTTATTTAGGAACGGTAGACAGCTTTGATGAGAACGGACTTGCCGTTTTTGAACAAAAAAACAAGTTTTGCGTAGGTGATACTATAGAGATAATGAAATTTAACGGAATGAATGAGGAAGCGACGGTAGAAAGGATTTTAAGTGATGAGGGGGTAGAGCAGGAAAGTGCACCGCATGCAAGACAGATACTGCACGTAAAGCTTTCAAAAAAAGCCGAAGCGGGACAGATTTTAAGGCAGAGCCAAGCATAGAAGACTTTGTTAAAACGTATTGTCCTGAAATCTACTTTTGTTGACTTTTGATTTTACAGGGTGTATCATATATAAAGAGGAACAAGACTTATGGATAATATAAAGGAGCTGTCGCATTATTTTAGTGCGGAAGCTTCTTTTTAAGTGGAAAAAGATGAGATTATATAAAGCTTAAGTAAATACCCACTTTACATTTACAGGATTTAGTCTTATTATAGAATGGATTAATTTAAGGAGTACAATTCATAAAATTAGGAGGAGCATATTATGTCTAAGACGACAGCACCGTATAATCATAGTCTGATAGAAGAAAAATGGATTAAAAATTGGGAGAAAAATCCCATAAATGTTGACGATGGAAAAAAGGAGAAATATTATTGTCTTGATATGTTCCCCTACCCCTCAGGAAACGGTCTTCATGTGGGACATTGGAGAGGCTATGTGATCTCCGATGTCTGGAGCAGGTATAAGCTGATGAACAATTACTATGTCATTCATCCGATGGGTTGGGATGCTTTCGGACTGCCTGCTGAAAATTATGCTATAAAAATGAAAGTACACCCTGCAAAGTCCACAAAGGAAAATGTTGACAACATAAGAAAACAGATAAAGGATATGTCCGCCGTTTATGATTGGGATATGGAGGTAAACACGACAGATCCCGATTACTATAAATGGACACAGTGGATATTTGCACAGATGTTTAAAAAGGGTTTGGCATACGAAAAGGAGTTCCCTATAAACTGGTGCCCGTCCTGTAAGACGGGGCTTGCAAATGAAGAGGTCGTAAACGGAGCCTGTGAGCGT
>CAUUGW010000195.1:0-2786 GCA_963544785.1 uncultured Lachnospiraceae bacterium
AGACTTTACCGTCTGACCCATCATGCTGAAAATTCGTTTTTTCTTTGCATCTCTCAAGTGCTATATCATTCTCTTTTGAATATCTAAGCAATATATTCCTTGGAATATATGGTGACCAATTACCCCTCCATTTTGCATCGTGAGTTGCCCAATCTCCTCGCTTCGGAAATGTCCAGTGTGTGGTCATTTCCGGTTCAAAATTTTCAGGCTCCCATTTTGCTATCCGCAATATCACATTTATCAACAGCTTCCCTTGCAAACATATATGCCATAATGACACCTTCATTACCAATAATAGAATTATATTCTACATATTCAATAATATCAACACCATTTTTAACACTCATTTGATTATAAATTACAAATTTACAATATAATAAAATATGCCTATTGACAAATTTTAAAGCCCATATTAAAGTATAGAATGGCAAATTTTATTTTATATTTTAACAATAAAAACAACAATTAAGGAGGTAAACTTCGGTGAGAAATAAAAATACTACATTCTCTATTATAAACATAATAATATCGGTTATCAGTCTTGCATTTGTGACCGTTTTTTGGATAATTTCAAAAAATACAAACTTTATTAAAATATCAGGTGCAGCCATTATTACGGTACTGGCAATATCTATAATACTTCAGGCACTCAACCTTATAAGTCATGAAAAAACCAAAAAAAGCATAAAAGAATTAGTGCAAATCTCAAAAGAATACGCAAATGGAATATTTTCAGGAACAGGTTTAAGTGAAAATTCTGATTTTAATGAAATAATAAACAACCTTAAAATCACTTCAGATAACATAGAAAGCTACATGGAGGAATTTATCATAATGCTCTCCGTGTCATTAAAAACCGTTTTAAACATCGCAAGCAGCCTGTCAAAGGATATAAACGAAATAGCGACCAGCTCGGAACAGTTATCAAATGATGCGACCAATCAGTCAAATGAGGTGGAAAAAATTTCATCGTCTTTAGCTGAAGCCTCAGCCCATGTGGGAGATGTGGCACTTGCTATGACACAAATAAGAGTAAATACCGAAGATTCTGCAATCCACATAGAGGAGGGCAGAAGAAATATGCAGATGATGACATCATCAATGGATATGGTTTCAAAGCAGTCAAACCAAGCCAAGAGCATAGTAACCACAATAGAAGAAATCGCACAGCAAACCAATTTGTTGTCACTAAATGCGGCGGTAGAGGCGGCTCGTGCAGGAGAGGCGGGAAAAGGTTTTGCAGTAGTTGCGGCTGAGGTCAAAAAACTCGCAAGCACCACGGCGGAATCCACAAAAAATATCAGCAACATAATCTCAGGCACAATAGCATCGGTTGATGAGGCTCGCAGCAATTTATCCACAACCGAAAAATCATTCGATGACATCTCAAACAGCACCAACAAAGTCCTCGAACAGATAACAAGCATTGACGAAAAATCAAAATCCACACTGAGTGAAATAAAAGAAATAACAGATGCCGTGGAGATAATAGCATCTTCTACAAAAAGCACATCAAATTTCTCTCTGAGTATCGCAGACGGTACCGGAAATATGGCAGAGGCTATAAAAGAGCTTGAGAATATAATAAGGGATTTCAAGCTTTTGGACAGCCGTAGCAACCTCTATGAATTTACAGATGATCTGATATCCGGAAACGATCTCATAGACAGAGAACACAGAATGCTTATTGACCTGATAAATCAAACCTTGGACGAGGTTAATAAGGGTATGGGAAAAGACGAATTATTAAAGGGAATTCATGCGCTTGATGAGTATGTTAAAACCCACTTTGCAGATGAAGAGCGTCTACAAATAGAGTCAAACTATCCACAATATGAGTCTCATAAAAAATGGCATACCTATTATATTAAAGAAATAGAAAAACTGAAAGAAGATTTCATAAATGACGGCAGTACAAATATTATGATAAACAATTTGAATAAAAAAGCGGGAGAGCTTCTATCTCATATCAGAAATGTAGACAGGGCTCTGGCAGCTTATATCAGGTCAGTATCTTAAATGTCAAACCCCCTACATATAACAGATACCTAAACTTAAAGCTTAAAAAAGGAGTTGGAAAATTTTCCAACTCCTTTATCTTTTTTATCTTTGTCTTTACGGTGATTATTACAGCCTGTATAATATGTCCCTTACAAATCCGGCTATTTTATTGGCATCTCCAAAAATCCTGTATTTTGCGTGTCTGAATATCGCAGAGTTCTTGTTGTGATTAACGGCGATAATATCATCAGCGTAAACGGTACCGATATGCTGTATGGACCCCGAAATTCCAAAGGTTATGTACACCTTGGGATATGCGGACCTTGCGGATTTTCCTAAAACCTGTTCCTTATCCAAAAGCCCTATATCCTGTAAAGGTCTTGTACCCGCCAAGGTGGCATTGAGCCTGTCCGATATAGCCTTGACATCATCAAAGCTGTGTCTGCAACCCCTGCCGATACCGACTATAATGTCAGCCCTTTCCACATCATCAACTTTTTTCTCATTTTGATATTTTTTATATAAGGATACAAAAATATTCTCTACTGCTTTTTTACCGGCTTCGGTGTCAAAATCAATGTACTCTTCTCCATCGAAGCTGTAATCACCCATAGCCTCAATATGATTCATAAACTATTTATAAAAACTCGCAATTCTTATCTGAAAATAGATGTGCCTACAATCAGCTTCTGGATTTCGTTTGTTCCCTCATATACCATTGTGATCTTAGCATCTCTCATCATTCTCTCTACATGGTATTCTTTCATATATCCGTTTCCGCCCAT
>CAUUGW010000196.1:0-2782 GCA_963544785.1 uncultured Lachnospiraceae bacterium
ATATCTTTTCTTTATATTCTTCCTTAAACAAATCTCCTGATAGTATTACCTGTTTGGATAAATCACCAACTAATGTAGTATCATTTTCTACACTGCCTATCTTTTTATCTTTGTTGATATTATTATATTCCTCATCAGGTAAATATAAATGTATGTTCCTTATCTCATATTCCGGATTTAAAACAAACCTTAGCCATATATTTACCATATCCGTTGCCGTTTTACCGTCACAACAAAGAGCCTTAAAGATTTCGTCATAAATATTCTTAAGTTCCTTGGATACCTTTATCTCATCTAAATTTGACACCCTCTCCCCCCTTTCTATAATATCGACCTCAATTCCATCTAATATAACTACAGTAATTATACACCCAAATCCCATATTTTGCCACTTAAAAAATAGAAACAGTTAGCTGTGACTTGCCTATACCAAAGATTTACTTTCATATACACAAAATTCATAGCTAACTGTTGAATTTACATTTATAAATCGCAACAAATATCGCTAAAAACCGATATTTTAAATTTCCGAATTTTTACTTTTTTTATTAAATATCAAGTGCAATTTCTATCATATTGGAAAATCCTATCTGTCTTTCTTCTGCACTTAGCTCTTCCTTTAAATAGATATGGTCGGAAATAGTAAGTAAACATAAGGCTTTCTTATTCAGCCTTGCGGCGTTCATATAAAGAGCCGCCGCCTCCATTTCCACCGCTATAACCCCCATCTTTTTCCAGTTGTCATTGGCACCGTCATCATCACCGTAGAATGTATCCGAAGATAAAATATTTCCTACAGTCAGTTTTTTATTCTGCTGTTTTGCCACCTCTACAGCCCTGTTTAGAAGCTCGAAGCTGGCTATGGGTGCAAAAGTTCCGTTAAGCTTATATTGTGAAGCGAAATTGGAATTGGTGCAGGCACCCATTCCTGCCACAATATCCATTACGTGAACATCATCTTTTAATGACCCTGCCGAACCTATTCTGATAATTGAGTCAACATCATAAAAGCTGTAAAGCTCATAAGAATAAATGCCGATTGACGGCATCCCCATACCGCTACCCATTATAGATATATCTTTTCCCTTATATTTCCCCGTATATCCAAGCATATTTCTGGTAGTATTAAAACACACAGGATTTTCCAAATATTTTTCAGCAATAAATTTTGCTCTTAAAGGATCTCCGGGCATCAATACTTTCTTAGCAATCTGTCCTTTTGTTGCCATATTATGTGGTGTAGGTATTCCCATTTTTAAAATTCTCCTTTTTTTAATTAATTTGCCTTGAAATATAGGCAGATATTTGTTCGTATTGTTCTTTATTAATAGTGATTTTGGAGGTACGCTTTCCGATATAGCCCATATCTTCCATCTGCTTAATGGTGCGATTGATTGTACGCAAACTCAGTCTGGTTCTGTCGGATAGCTCCGTTCTTGTCAGCCTCACCAGACATTTTTCGTTGACCGCATATTTTTCATAGTATTGCATTAAAACCACAAAAAGCCTGTCCTTTCCCTGTAACAATAAAAAAAGTCTGTTCTGCCTGTCCTCTTCAAGCAGATATCTTCCCACAACCTGAGCTTCGGTTCTTATAGCATTTATGTCATTTAACAACCAGTTGGAAAAATCGGCTATAGGACATACAAAGAAAGTACATTCGGTTTCAGTTACCAAGGTGGTACAATATTTTTTAAGATTAAGCACTATCTCCATAGAGCCGAGCATTTTTACCGGATAGAACCTCATAAATTCATAAGGACCACCCTGCATTCTATAATCCACCCTGACCACTCCGTCAAGCAGGATATATACATAATTTATCTCATCATTTTCCCTTACAAAAACCGTTCCCTCGGGCATCTTTTTCAGCTTCATTTTTTCTATCAGACTGTCAGGAGCCATTTTGATATAATCCAGGAAATACTCTTGATTCTTTTTAGGAATATCCGGAAAGTTTTCTATCATAAATTCCCTCCTACCATATAAAAAATCAATTTATTAAAGTAATAGCAGAACTTGTACCTATTCTGCTACAACCCTCTTTAATATAGGCTTGCATATCCTCTTTGCTTCTGACACCTCCTGAAGCTTTCATCTTTACATTACTACCTATATTCCGCTTAAACAATCTTATATCCTCTATAGAAGCTCCACCTGTTCCAAAACCTGTACTTGTCTTTATATAATCCGCCCCCGCATCTGTTACCGTTTTGCAAAGCCTTATCTTTTCTTCTTCTGTCAGATAGCAGGTTTCCACGATAACTTTCAGAATTTTCCCTTTTGAAGCCTGCCTCACAGCCTTTATTTCATTTTCCACATAGTCATAGTTCTTATTTTTAAGCTCGCAGACATTTATTACCATATCCACCTCGCCTGCCCCGTCCTCTATTGCTTTCTTTGTTTCAAATACCTTTACATCGGTCGAATTATAGCCTAAAGGAAAACCTATTACAGTACATATGTTTATCTTATCTGAAAATGTATCCTTGATTTTTTTAATATATGACGGAGGAACACAAACACTTGCCATTTTATGCTCTATTGCCTCTTCACACAGCTTTTTTATTTCAGTCCATTCGGTGAAAGCCTTTAATGCCGTATAATCTATCATTGAAAAAATTTCTTTATTATCCATTTTTAATCTCCTGAATCTATATATTCACATCTATTTTATCCTTTTCAATTCTGGCATAAATAAGCTTATTCTCATCAGATTTTTTATCGGAAAATGTCAGAGAGTTCAGATAGTCTTTTTCCACCTTTTCTATACTGTTTTTAT
>CAUUGW010000197.1:0-2779 GCA_963544785.1 uncultured Lachnospiraceae bacterium
AATAAAAACAGCGAGGTCGCAGTTTCTGCTGCGGCCTCGTTTCTTATCTTTTAAGTTTATAAAATGTATTAAGTTACATATTTATGTCCTGCATTAAAAGTACAGGATAAATTACCTATTGCTGAAAATAATATTATCAACATTGCAGAACCGGTTAAGTCATCGAAAAAAATAAAAAAAATATCAAAATATGATCGGTTTTATGATAGGTGATATGTTATTATACTAGGCGGAAATAGTTAGAGGTGTCTTTTTTATAGAGACAATCGTGTTATATAAGCTTCTCGCAATGCGAGCGGATATATATCAACGTGTATCGGAGATATGCGTTACACAGTTTAAACATTATACATATGAGGAGATGGAGGCTCACATGAAAAGGAAGAAGAAAAAAGTTACTTTTGAAAGAATCCTTGCATTAATCATGGCGCTGCTCCTTACCTTGGGTAATTTTTCTTCCCTGAGTGTAAGTGCGCATGAAACGGATTCCGAAAGCTCGGCTTCGGCTGAATTTGCAGAGATTCCCGAAGCGGAAGCGGATGGAACGGAATCGGATGATATGCAAGCGGACTCTTCCGTCGAGGATGAACAGGCTGAGGATAAGCAGACTGAAGTTGTCGAACCCGAAGAAGAGGCTGCTGATCTCGAAGACAGCATTTCCGAAGCTGTTCCTGAGGATGGAAATCTTAATGAAGATGAGGATTCCGAGGAAGCTTCAGACGAAGAAGCTGATAAGGAAGATGAAGATTCTTCTGAAAAAGAATCCGAAGAAACAGTATATGAGGAACAGGAATTTACGGGAAGCACCGATGAAGTATCGGTATATGCCAAGGGCGTATTTCCCAAGGGTACGAGAATGGAACTTAAAGCCGTACCCAAGACCGTGGCTATTGATGCGGCGGATAAAGTCGTAAGCGAAAAAGTAGTCGACGCGGTTGCCGTAGATATTACCTTCTATTACACTGAAAACGGAGAAGAAAAGGAAGCCGTGCATCAGGGGACGGTTGATGTAAGGCTTACATCTTTCAGACAGATTGAAGGTGAAGAACACAGTGCAATTCATATAGAAGATGACGGACGTGCCGAGGTCGTAGCCGAGGCTGGTGCAAGCGCCGCAGTAGTGGAAGCCAAGTCGTTTTCGATATATGCGATTGTAGGAACTGAAGGTGATGATATTGCAACCGATGATACTACGGTAGTCACCTACAACTTCTACTCAAAGACCAAAGAAGAGCTGGCTGTACTTAGCGAAGCTGAAAAGCAGGCAGCTTTGCTGTCGGTTCAAAAAGTAAAAAATAACGATACACTTTATGGACCCGCAGTACCCGAAAAAGACGGGAATAAGTTTAGTGCATGGACTCTTGAGGACGGAAGCGTGTTCAATTCTTTCGGCTTGGTAAGCGGAATAACCGTATCGGACAAAGGTAAGGAGATAAACGTATATCCCGTATTTGAAAATGTCCGTTTCGTATTCTTCTATGATGCTCCCAAGGATAATGCCGATAAGAAGATAATCAAAACCAAAAGCGGTAAAAAGGGAGACTCTGTAGATCTTACCGATGTACAGATAGGAAGTCTTCCCTCCAATCAGTCCGTTGTAGGCTGGCTCGGTGAGGACGGAACTCCTGTTACATCACTTACACTTGCAGATGAAAATGTAAATTTATATCCTGTTATAAAAGAAGGAAATTATATTTATTTTGAGAGCGGAGAGGGTGCAAGCTATGTAAAGCCGCAGTTCGTGCCTTACGGTGGATTATCTGTAAAGCCTGCCGATCCTGCCAGAAAGGGCTATGCCTTAAAGGGTTGGACTACGGATAAAAATGCTACGGATTCTTCGCCCCTGTTCAATTTTGGCGAGACTTTAAGCTCGGCGGTTACTCTCTATGCGGTATGGACTCCTGTTGAATATGCCAACTATACCGTCATTTTCTGGAGACAGTCTGTAAATGATCCCAAAGATGCAGCCGACTCCGCAAAGACGTATGATTATGTGGCGGGTGAAACCGTTGTAAGAACCGCAAAGGTGGGAACAAACGTAAGTCCCGAGTATAATGATACAAGAAAGAGCATTAACCAAGGCTATCCTAACGGTAGCTACAGGGGCTTCCACTATAATTCCACCAACAGTAAGCCCGTTACGGTAAATGCCGACGGTACCACCGTGCTTAATGTTTACTATGATAGGGATTTGTTGACTATTAACTTCTATAGCGGCGGATATGGATCTTTTACGGGATTGTACGGATCTACATTGAAGTCCAACGGTTATACTTGGCCTTCTAATGAGAAATGGGAGAATGACTACGATGGGTCGGGATTAACATTTTTGGATGCTTTTATATTTGACAGCATTTCAAAAGATAAATTGACATTAAATCTATATGCCAGTTATGGCGGCGGAAATGTTGTTATAAATCATTACAAGCAGAATCTTAACGGTGAGTGGAATGATGGTAATCCGGACAACAGTACCAAGACTTCTTGGGGCTCCAAGTTCTATTTTACCGATAAGTATACCGGATTTACTTTAAGTAAGTACAGAAAAGGTAATGACGGCTGGAAAGATGCAGTTGTTGATGGTTATGTAAGAGTTTATATTAGAAAGCTCGACATTCGTTACACCCGCAACAGCTATAAATTGGAATATAATTATGTTGTAGGAAAGATCGTAACCCCTATAGTGGGTTACACCGAGTCCATATTATATGAAGCACCTCTTTCAAATGCTTCATATGATAAAGCTGAGCCTCAGAGACCTCAGGAAATACCCGCCAAC
>CAUUGW010000198.1:0-2762 GCA_963544785.1 uncultured Lachnospiraceae bacterium
AAACCCGATGAAAAGCTGGATGCGCTTTTAAAGGGGATGCTCAGTCAGGTTCAAAGACCGAGGCATATACTGCTTATGATAACCGATGACGGTTCGGACGTAATAGAGTCTATGGCAGAAGGCTTCAGAGGTCTTGATGAGAGAATAAGAACCCATATAATAAAAAAATCCGAATATGATCATGCCGGAACCAGGAATATTGCGGTATCCATGTGCGAGGAAGGTGCGGAATGCTTTTTACTTATGACTCAGGACGCCGTGCCCTCGGACAATCATCTGACTGAGAGACTTATAGAATGCTTTGCGGATGAAAAGGTTGCGGTGGCGTATGCAAGGCAGCTTGCCGGAAAGCATGCCACGGTTCCCGAAAAATGTGCAAGAAGATTTAATTATCCCGCAAAATCGCAGAAAAAGGGCATGGAGGATCTTCAAAGCCTCGGTATAAAGACCTTCTTTTGCTCAAATGTCTGCGCCATGTACAGAAAAAGCATATTTGAAAAGCTTGGCGGCTTTGAAGCCCCCGCTATTTTCAACGAGGACATGGTATATGCTTCGCTTGCGGTGAGAAACGGATATTACATTTATTATGCCGCAAATGCCAGGGTTCTTCATGCACACAGGTACAGTCTTAAAATGCAGTTTATAAGGAGCTTTGACAATGGAGTTTCTCACGCCATGAGACTTAAAGCCTTTGAGGGAGCAAAAGCATCAAGCGAAGGCTCCAAATATGTAAAAGAAACGATAAAAGTGCTCAGGAGAGTGGGGCAGACAAATAAAATCCCGTATTTTATTTTGCAGTCCGCATTCAGATACCTGGGCTTTGCACTTGGAAAGAATTTTAAAATTTTACCCAAATCTGTCAGAAAGCTTTTTTCCTTAAATAAGACATTTTGGGATGTTCATACACGTCAAAGAGCCTGAGATCAAGGATCTTCGGCAGCAAAAAGAGGTTTAATATGGAAGGTACAGTTATATCGTCAAAGATCGGGTCCGAATTTGCGGATGAGATAATAAGCGCCAATAAAAAGGCGGAGGCTGCGGCAGCTGAAAGACTTGCTGCTGAAAAGGCGCATTACGAAGAAGAGATAAGGGTATTAAAGGAACAGGTCTCCCAAAATATGGAGGCGATAGCTTCAGTACATAATAAGCTCAAAGAAACGGAAGAAAAAACCCATAATACGGGGGTAAGAATTTATCGTAATGTTCAGGCGGTAATAATAGATGAAAATAAAAAGCAGACTCAGGAGCTGACAAAAAAGGTGGAAGAGGCTGCTAAAAGGCTTGACGACATTTCGGCAGAAATTTCCAAAAGCGAAAATTTTATAAAGCGCAGCAAAAGGGGATGGATACTGCCCGTTTTTGTTGTCTTGCTGTTAATAGCAAATCTGGTATTTTCCGTGCTTAATTTCCTGGGATATACATTTTGAGAAGAAAGATATTATTAAGCTTTATATTCGGGGCTTTTGCCGCCGGGCTCATATGGCTTGTCACCATGCCTTCTATAGTTATTTCCCATAATAAGGAATATAACCTTTATTCGGTTATGATGAACGGAACCTATATAGGAAAGCTCGGTTCGGAGGATGAAATAAGACAATGTCTTAAACAGGCGAGAACTGAGATCAATAAAGATTCCGAAGAAATGATAATGTCGGAGTCTTTTCTTGATATAACCCCTTCATACGTCACCTTCGGGATCGCCGACTCCAAAGATAAAATAATAAAAAATATGGTAAATGTGCTTGTTGACAGCACAAAGTCGACTCTTCTGCGCTCATATACCGTTAAAATAAACGATTATTCCGTCAATCTGGCATCCAAGGCAGATGTTATTTCCCTTATTTCCGCAGTAAAGGATAAATATGATGAAAACAATTCCTATGTCGTAGATCTTACGCCCGATTCCGGAAGAGAAATAAATGTTTTGACCGCTTCGGTGGTTTCTGCCGATAAGGAAATGAAGTACGGCATAGATATAGGAGCTCTTCCTTATGCCGGAGTTGATGAGGTGCTGATAGAGACCGTAATAGACACGGAGGCGGATCCGGAGGATATGGATTTTTCCGCATTTGAGCTGGGACTCAAGGCGATAGATCTTGAGGATAAGGTTGAAATAGTTGAGTCTTATCTTCCCGAAACTGAAATAACGGATATAGCCGTCGCAATAGAAGAAGTAAATAAGGATAATGAAACCAACAAAATATATGAGGTAAAAAGCGGAGATACCTTATCGGGCATCGCTTCAAAATTTAATCTTACTATAGCCGAGCTTATAGCCATGAACGCCAATCTTACCGATGAAAATTCCATTATAAGACCGGATGATCAGATTATAGTAACCGTTCCCAAGCCGCTTCTCGGCGTTTCATATACCACTCAGGAGTATATAGAAGAGGATTATAATCTTCCCGTTGAGTATATAGATGACGAAAATATGTATCAGGATGAAATTGAAGTTGTGGTAGAGGGCGTAACGGGACATAGAAAGATAATAGCTCTGCTCACCTACAGCGACGGATCGGAGATATCGAGGAGAGTCGTAAAACAGGAAATATCCGTAGAGGCGGTTGCAAGGGTTTTGAGAAGGGGAACCAAGGTGCGTCCGACCTATGTAAAGCCTCTTTCGGGCGGAGTCGTAACCTCTCCGTTCGGGTACAGAAATTTCAGAGGCTCGGAATTCCATTCGGGAGTCGATTTCGGAGTAAGAACCGGAACATCGGTATTTGCATCGTCTAGCGGCGTCGTCGTAAGAGCAGGCTGGT
>CAUUGW010000199.1:0-2751 GCA_963544785.1 uncultured Lachnospiraceae bacterium
ATGGCATACAGAGGAAGAAAGGAAAGAAAAAGACAGTTCCGTCGTCTGTGGATTGCAAGAATCAATGCCGCAACCAGAATGAATAATTTAAGCTACAGCAAGTTTATGTTCGGGTTAAAAAAAGCCGATATTAATATTAACAGAAAAATGCTGTCGGAGATGGCTGTTAATGATTATGAAGGTTTTCAAAAATTAGTGGAAATTGCAAAAAGTAATATTGCCTAATTGTTAAAAATATGTTAAGATAAAGCAACGTTTAAAATCGTTGTTTTATTTCGGGGTGTGGCTCAGCTTGGATAGAGCGCTTGCTTAGGGAGCAAGAGGTCGCAAGTTCAAATCTTGTCACTCCGATTACTGGTTAATTGGATTTTCTCTGTAATGAATATTATGGAGAGGGGGTACTGTTATGCATAATAATGTGATTTCACTAGTTTACTATATCACAGCTGTAATTTGTCTGATTTTTTTCGTTTATATGTTGACGGAAAACAGTCTTACTAAGGAAAAAAGAGTAATTACCACTATAGCATTTACTACTATGGTTTGCTCTTTTTTTGATTCACAGTTTCTAATATCCGGTAATAGATTTTTGACTGTACTTTATTCAGCTATAACCGTATCATCATTTCTATTTTCTTGTGTTTCTTTATTGTATTTTTTTATACTTACAATTCATTCCGAGTTTAATAAAAAATTGGAATTGTTGTTGAAAACATTATATGCAATTTCTATTTTATATTTACCGATATTTTTTATTTTTTATATAAACAGGCATAAAGATGTGAGCTTGTCGGAATTTAAAGAATATTTGTGGAACATTTCAAAAGAATCCTCTTTGATAAAGATTATTATATTTCCCTTAGTGGGAATTATTTTCGGATTATCCTTAAAAATTGTATTAAAATGCAGGGAAAGAGATTTTTTAATAAATACGAAGAAAAAGATGGATTATTATTCCACCGCTATAATGATTCTTATATCCGGAGTGATTATTGATGCTTCTATGACTGTATTTTATGCGGGATTAAAGCTTCATATTCTGCCGTTAATCATCACGGCATTTACCGCTTACCGGATTATATTGTATGCGGGAGAGAGGCATTTTACCAATAAAAGGGAGTCTACACACGATGTTTATATAGTCGATTCGGTGTTAAAAAAGGGTATTTACTGTTTGGTATCCGGAATAATCGGACTTATTGCCGCAATATTTTATGAATTACAGATGCTGTTTAATCCGAATTTTCCGCTAAAGAATGTCATATATACCCTGATAAGCATTACAATCAGTATTCTTGTCATTTTTGTTCAGACTAAGATTAAGCATGAAGTTATATCGGATATTATAAGCAATGTTTTATGGGCTATGCTGATTCCTATAATAATGGATTCTTTTATTGAAAAATCCGCTATTACCGGCTGGATTATGGTTATTATATTTATGCTGATCAGCTGTATTTTTATATCCAGACGGTTTATTATATTATTCGGAGTCATCGGTTTGGCTTCATTTATTATTGTAGCGATAAGAAATCCGAGGAATATTATACTGTTCAGAGGACAGGATCATTTATTCAGGATGCTTATATTTTTGATAGTTACCGCAATTATAATAATTATTCATTCGATTTTTGTCAGAAGACTTTATGAGATTAATAAGCAGGAATTTTTTCAAATGGCTGTGGTAAATATTTCAAAGGGATTGATTGTATCTGCGGATAAGGATATAGACGACAGACTTAATGAGGCATTAAGTGACATCATGAATTTTACAGCCAGTGACAGGGTCTTTGTTTACAGATTTTCGGAAGATAAGTCTATATTAAACCTGTTCTATTTTGCGGAGAAGGATAAAAGTTATCATGTTTCACTTGAACCGCAGATAAGCAGCTATGATTTGTCTGAAAAATTTAAGTTTTTCGTAAAGGACAATATAATTACGTTTGATCAGTCAGTCGTTCAGGAATACCAATATTTAAGATTAAATTCGGTATCCAGTATTTATATTCCGATGAAGGATAAAGACAGTGTCATAGGAATGTTGGTTTTACAGAGTGCAAAAGCGGGACATTATAAGAACTTTGATAAAAAATTGTTAAGGCTGTTATCCGATATGTTGAGTAATGCTTTAATAAGTAACGAAAATGACAAGTTGCTTATTCATAATTCCGTATATGATACCTTAACTCAGCTTAGAAACAGATCAAGCTTTACGGAGATATTGAATTATAGGATAGAGAGGGCGGTTGACGGTCAACAGATTACGATTGTCTTTATAGATCTTGATTCCTTTAAAGAGATAAATGACTTGTTGGGACATGATTTCGGGGATAAGATACTTGTTGAGGTGTCAAAGAGATTCACGGAATTACTTGGAAAAGATGCCGTAATTTCAAGATTCGGCGGCGATGAGTTTCTATTGATGTTCAATGATTTGGACAGCAGAGATGAGATAGGAAACAAGCTCAATGCCATTATGTCCGCCTTTGTAACCCCTGTTATGGTCGGAAATAATGAAGTGCATATAAGCATGAGCTGCGGTATTGCTATTTATCCAAATGACGGAAATGATGCGGTTACCCTTATCAGTAATGCCGATATAGCTATGAATCAGGCGAAGCAGGAAGGAAAGAACAGGTATGTGTTCTGTTCCGAGAGTATGAAAGGTAAGATTAAACGCAGGGCGATCTTGACGGAGAGCCTAAGAAAGGCACTTGACAATTCAGAGTTTAAAGTCGTGTATCAGCCTCA
>CAUUGW010000200.1:0-2722 GCA_963544785.1 uncultured Lachnospiraceae bacterium
ATATCAAAAATTTCATTTACAAAAATAGGAGAAAGTCCCATAGACGGCTCATCCATCAGTACAATTTCCGGCTTGGACATTAAAGCTCTTCCCATGGCAAGCATTTGCTGCTCACCTCCGCTCATAGTTCCGGCGAGCTGATTTTTTCTCTCCTCAAGCCTCGGAAAACGTTTATAGATCTTTTCTATACTGTCCTCTATTTCATCCCTGTCTTTTCTTGTATATGCCCCCATTTTTAAGTTTTCAAGTACGCTCATCTCCGAAAAGATACGTCTGCCCTCCGGTATATGTGCCATACCTATGGATACAAGCTTATGCGGAGGAATTTTAGAAATATCCTTATCCTTGTAAATTATGCTCCCTCCTTTGGCGGATATAAGTCCGGACAGGGTATGGAGCGTCGTGGTTTTTCCGGCGCCGTTGGCTCCTATAAGAGCGACAATTTCTCCCTTCTCAACCTTAAAGGATATGCCTTTAAGCGCCTGTATCATCCCATAATATACACTTAAATCATTTACTTCCAAAAAACTCATTTTGACATATAGCAGATCGTCACAGGCTGACGATACAAGCTTCCTTTCTCACGATATTTTGATATTCGTCTATCCGATATATTGTCTCAGCGCTGTTATTATGTATCTGTTTTATATATTTCACTATACAGCGGGCACGTATCCGTTTACGCTCCTGCGGACAAGGTGAATTTCATTCTACAAGATAAGCTTTTTTAACAGAGCTTTCCTATACTCAGCGCCGCTTATCGATGAATTTCATTCTCCAAGATAAGCCCTTATAACCTCGGGATTATTTAAAACCTTTCCGGTTTCTCCGCATGCCAAAACTCTTCCGAAATTAAGAACGGTAAGCCTTTCGCATATTCCGGATACCAGCTTCATGTCATGCTCTATAAGCAAAATGGTAAGTCCGAATTTTTCTCTTATAAGCGCTATGGTATCCATCAGCTCCTTTGTTTCATTAGGATTCATACCCGCAGCAGGCTCATCCAGCAGAAGAAGCTTGGGTTTCGTTGCCATGGCTCTTGCTATTTCCAGCTTTCTCTGGTCACCGTAGGAAAGATTTGAAGATAATATGTCCCTGCTTTTTTCAAGTCCGAAAACATTCAGCAGTCCTAAAGCCTCTTCATCGATTTCTTTTTCAACCTTATGGTAGGACGGCAGATGAAAAAGCTCCGATAAAAGAGAATATTTGTATTTATTATGCAGCCCTGCCTTTACATTATCTATAACGGACAGCTTGTTAAAAAGGCGTATGTTCTGAAAGGTTCTCGCCACTCCTTCCTTATTGATTTCCTCCGTCTTTTTCCCGACAAGGTTTTTTCCGTCAAGCTTTATAGTTCCTTCCGAAGGCTTATAAACACCCGTCAGAAGATTAAACACCGTTGTTTTTCCTGCACCGTTAGGACCTATAAGCCCGTACAGCTCGCCCTTTTCAATGTTCAGATCGAAGTCGTCAACCGCTCTTAAGCCGCCGAAAAATATGTTTAATTTATGTACCTCAAGCAATGCCATTTCCAGTCCTCTTGATTTTTCCGAAAAGCTTTTCTCTCATCCCTATTGCAAACGGAGACCAGTTAAATATCATTATAAGTATCAACACCACGGCATATATAAGCATCCGATATTTATTCATTCCCCTTAAAAGCTCAGGGAGCAGATATAGAATCACCGCCGATATCATGGAACCTCTTATATTTCCCATTCCTCCCAAAACGACATATACAAGCATTGTAATCGATACGTTGTAGCCGAAGGTTTGGGAATTAGCCATCATGCCGGAGATATTATGCGAATAAAGAACTCCTCCCGCACCGGCAATGGCTGCGGATATTGTAAAAGCAAGTATTTTATACTTGGTAACATTTATACCGCTTGCCTTTGCAGCAATCGCATTGTCCCTGATCGCCATGATCGCTCTTCCGTCCTTTGAATTTATCAGGTTAAGACTTATAAATATAACAAAAAGCAAAGTTATAATTCCTATTGTAAAGTTTGAATCTCTCGGTGTTCCGCTTATCCCGGACGCCCCGTTTATGAGAACCGTTCCTCCCGGCTCCAAATTAAAATCCGCCATATCCATGCTCAGATGTATGCCGTTTTTATCATATCCGAGGTAAAAAGCGTTCAGTACATTTTTTATAATTTCACCGAAGGCAAGAGTTACAATAGCAAGATAATCCCCCTTTAATCTGAGAACGGGTATCCCGATTAAAAAGCCGAACAGGGCGGCGCACGAAACACCTATTGCAAATGCAAGAAAAAATCTTATTCCGGACGGCAGCACGCTGCTGAAGCTTATCGAAAAAACGGCGCTGGTAAACGCTCCTATGCACATAAAGCCCGCATGTCCGAGACTCAGCTCACCCAAAATTCCTACGCACAAATTAAGACCGATTGCACAAATTGCGCTATATACAAGCGGAACAAGAAGATTTTGCATGCTTCTTGACAAACTTCCCGTGTATATAAAAACCTGTACAATAACATAAGAAAGTATGACTGTTCCATATGTTATAAACTGATCTTTAGTTTTTTTATTACCAAACAATTTTTTCATCTACACTTTTTCCTGTACAGTTTTTCCGAAAATTCCGGTCGGCTTCAAAAGAAGAACCAAAATTAAAATTCCGAATACTATGGCGTCCGCAAGCTGCGAGGAAATGTAGCTCCTTGACAGTATTTCAACTATACCGAACACAAGACCT
>CAUUGW010000201.1:0-2682 GCA_963544785.1 uncultured Lachnospiraceae bacterium
TAATATAATTCTCAGATATATTATTCTTTGCGTCTTTAAGATCAGACTTTATACCGGAGGAGCAGCTGCGGTTATCGTGATTTTGGCAAGCGCTGTTATTTCGGGATATCTCGCAGGCAGATCCTTAAATTCCTCTGCGGATTCCGTTGTCGTTGCGGCAGCCGACAATGATAAAAGTGTTCAGTCGGAAAAGCTGATCGGGTTGGTAAAGGAAAAGTCTGACGGAATAAGTATAATCGAGGAGGATATCGAGAAAGCGGAAAAAAGTCTTCTTGATTTGGAGGTCGAGGGCATTTTAGTTATAAATGAGGGCTTTGGAGACAGAATAATAAATGATAAAAGTCTTTTGCTTGAATACTATTCCAAAGACTCTTCATTTTCCGCTCAGGCGGTAAGAGAGGTAATAGCCGGAAAAGCTGCGGTTTTAAGAAGTGCTTACAGGGCTGTGAACAGAGCAGAGGAGCTGCTTGGAAGGGAGCTTGACTATGAAGAAATCAATAGGCTTAACGAGCTTATATATGAAGAATACCTGAATTTGCCGAAGGTGTATAAAATATCATATTTGAGTGGAGACGGAGTATCCGATCCTTTCAAACCGGATATATTGAGCTATTTGAGCATGGTGCTCATGCTGATTGTTGTCAATTTGAGCGCCTATACCGCAAAAAGAGAAACAAGGGTCTCAAAAGCAAGGCTGCTTGCGCTTAAAAGCGGAAGACTGCTTGATTATATTACGGATTTAGCAGCCATATATTTTATGTCCGCAGCAATATGCGTCGGCTTTTTGGCGGCTTCCGATATGATAAATATAAAAAGGATTGCTGTGGGACTGCTGTTTTCGTTTAATATATCCGCCCTTTCAATTCCTCTTTCAAAAATGCTGTACAAAGAGGGGAGAATTGACATTTTAGTCCCTTTAATTACGCTTATAATATGCTTTACGGGAGGCTGCTTTATTGACATATCCGCTTTGGCGGGCGGACTGTCCGATTTTATTATGATATCTCCTGCGGGAAGCGCTCTTTTTGCAGCCGGGGGAAGCGGCAAAGCAGTGATTTTTCTGCTTGTCGAAGCTTTGATATTTATAAAAGCGGGAATACCGGAAAGAAAATAATAAAAAACAGAGCAAATTGTGTCCACTTTCGGGTATAATAGCAATAATTTTATATAAACCTATCAGAGGATGAGTCAAATGGAAACTGTTGAACAGATGGTGCTTCGCAGAGGGGTTGAGGAGAGCCGCAAAACCCCAAGAGTTAAACAGGAAATATTAAAGAGCATAGGTATTCTTGTAGGCGCAGTCATATATTCCGTCGGCATCAATTTTTTTCTTAGACCCTTAGAGCTTTATTCCGGAGGCTTTATGGGATTTTCTCAGCTCATAACAAAGCTTCTTCATGATATATTTAAGCTCAATACCGCAGGGATAGATTTATCCGGAATAATTTATTTTATTCTCAACCTTCCGGGACTGATTATTTCGTATATCATGATGCCCCGCAGATTTTTCAGAAAATCCATCTACACCATAGGCTGTATAACAGCTCTCCTCACCATAATACCGATTTCGTCAACTCTCATAATGGAGGAGATGATTGCAAATTGTCTTGTTGCCGGGATTATGGCGGGGATAGGAATAGGCATTATCCTCAGAATGGGCGCTTGTGACGGCGGGGTAAGCCTTATAGGAATGATACTTATACACGGAAAAGGAAACATGTCTGTCGGAAAAATAAATATAATATCGAATATTTTTTTATACGGAACCTTCCTGCTTTTATTCGATATAAAGATAGTTATTTATTCCTTTATATATTCGGTAATAAACGCTCTGGTATGCGATAAGGTACATGTGCAGAATATAAATGTTCAGGCTATTATTATTACTCAAATGGAGGATTATGTGCCTCTTGAGGTTGATATAATGGGAGAAATGAACAGGGGCATCACCAGATGGGACGCCTTCGGAGGATACTCGGGTAAGCACGCCACGATTTTAATGGTGGTACTCAGCAAATATGAAATAACCAAGTTTAAGGCAATAGTGCACAGAAATGATCCGGACGCATTTTTGATGGTTCATGAAGGCATAAGCGTTGACGGGCACTATCTTAAAAATCTGGTTTAGAAGATATGATGCCGAATAAATTATATTAAGCCTGCGGAATAAACAGGCGCCGGATTTTATTTTCCGGCAGACTGCGGCGGCATAGTTATGGTATGATAGCTTAGATTCAAAAAATATTACCGTATAAGGCGGCAATATAGGATACGGAGAAAGAGAAAATCTATGAACAGGAACAGAACCTTTGATTTAGTGTATATTGCAATTTTTTCCGCTCTCATAAGCGTTTTCAGTCAAATCAGCGTGCCTCTCCCACTGGGAGTTCCGCTTACTCTGCAAACCTTTATTATCCCGACTGCGGGCATAGTTCTCGGTAAGAAAAAAGGAACTCTGTCAACTCTTTTATATGTTTTGATGGGTGCGATGGGGCTTCCCGTTTTTGCAGGCTTTAAGGCGGGATTTTCCGCAATTTTCGGACTCACGGGAGGATTTATTATATCTTTTCCGCTTATGGCTCTTATATCCGGAGTTTTTTCGGATTTTGCATATAAAGCAAATGAAAAAGAATCAGGTTCAAAGAGCGTAAGATTTTATTTTGTTATGCTGGCAGGACAGCT
>CAUUGW010000202.1:0-2678 GCA_963544785.1 uncultured Lachnospiraceae bacterium
ATTGTAATAATTCTTATTCTTTACAGCCTTGATTTCGGAATCCTTCTGAAGCTTCTGAAGAAGGAAAGGTCCGCAGTACACCTGAGAAGCGACATCTTCGGATTTTCCGAATGTATATTTGGTCGTGTCGTTGAATGCTTCCGCGTATTCGGATACACCGTATACGCCGCCGTGAGCCTCATAGAAAGACTTGCACAGAGGAAGGAAGCAGGAATATGTAAGCATGGTCGTAAAATAGGGCGTTTCTTTCTCAAGAGTGATCTCAAGAGTATAGTCGTCTACCGCCTTATATCCTACATCCTCGTAGCTTCCGCCGTTAAGATAAGCGTTGGCTCCTACTACAACGCCGTCTACGAGGAACTCGAGACCTGCCTGCGTATCAAGCATGTGGTGGAAAGCCGCTTCAAAATCATGTGCGGTAACCTCCGCATACTCGGTGCCTTCCGAAGTATACCACTTTACACCCTTACGGATGTGGAACGTGTATGTAAGTCCGTCATCCGATACATCCCAGCTTTCAGCAAGAGCGGGCTGAAGCTTGAAAAGATTGTCGTACTGAACAAGACCTTCTACCATATTGGCGGTAACTTCGGTGTCGGATCTTGAGCTTGTATTGAGCCAGTCAAGAGTTACGGGAGCGGTCTGGAAAGTGGTGCTGTATTTTGCAGCCAGCTTATGACCTTTGCCCTCGAGATATCCGGCGGGATCATATTCACCCTCTCCCTTGAAGGCTTTTTCCCACTGATCGAGCATATCCTGTCTTTCATCGGGAGTAATAAAATCGTCATCCGTTATAACAAGACCGAAAAGTCTGTCTTTGTCATTTCCCCACTGTACATAAGGCTGTGTACGGGGTGCAACACGGGAAATAGTATATTCTCCGCCTCTTGTCGTTGTGGGAATCATAACTGCGGAATCGAGAAGCTCGGCTTCCGCTTTAGCCATAAGGACATAGCGTTCATTATTGTCCGTAGACGCTTTTGCCGCATTGAGCAATTCCTGGTATTTGCCGAGATTGTTTTCATAAATCGTTTCGTCATCGCCGCGAACATAAACCCCGTCCTGCAATTCGCTCACATACGAAGCGACCTCTTCTTCCCCCGCATCGGCAGATGTGGCTGCTGTCGAAGCTTCATCCGTACCCGTTTCGATATTGGGCTTACCGGTTGAACCCTGATTGCAGGCAACCAAGCTTATTGCCATTACGGCAGCCATACCGCTTGCAAAAAACTTTTTCATTTTTCTTTTCCTCCTTTTTTATTGCATACTACATATCATATAAAAAAACATGATGAGAAATTATATTATCAATGCCATATATTGTCAATTTTTTGATTTCAATTACTAAATATTCACTTTATTTTATTGAAGTCAAATTTGTCCAAATACAGCAGAGCCTTTTAGCATACCTCTTTCAGCATCTTGTCTCCGAAAGGAGTATCAAGCCCCGCTTTTTCAAGAAGCTCCGTAAAGGTGAACGCTCCTCCGAGCCTTGAATAAGCCATATATTTCCTCCATGCATTTTTAACATCATCCTTTATCATTGCCCAGAAAGAAAGAGCTACCGTTTGAGCAAGACAATAATCTATATAATAAAGCGGGCTGTTGTATATATGAAGCTGAGCCTGCCATCTCTTTCCCTCGGAAAAGAAGGGGATTTCCCCGTCAAGCCTGATCCAGGGCATATAAAGCTTTTGCAGCCTGATCCATTCTTCATGCCTCTGAGAGGGCGTAAGAGAAGGATTTTCGTATACTATATGCTGATAATGATCAACCAAAGTCCCGTACGGTATAAATACGATAGCCTCCGCAAGATGTGAATAAAGGTACTTTTCCGCATCCTTTCCGAAAAAATCACCCGCATGGGACTCCGCAAAAAATTCCATGGACATGGAGTGAACCTCGCAGGCCTCCATTGTGGGAAGATTTTCACTTAACGGAACTCTGTTTCTGTTTATATATCCGGCAAAAGCATGTCCCGCCTCATGGGTAATAACCTCGACATCATGCTGTGAGCCGTTAAAATTGGCAAATATAAACGGTACGTCATAATCAAAGAGATTGGTCATATAGCCACCGGCTCTCTTCCCGTCCTTGGACTCCAGATCCATAAGCTCATCGCTGATCATTTTGTTGAAAAATTCCGACGTTTCGGGAGATAATTCATCGTAAAATTTCTTTCCCGCAGCCACTACTTCCGCTACTCCTCCGACAGGTCTGGGATTGCCGCTTCTGAACATAAGAGCGGAATCCGAAAAACTCATGGGATAAGCAACTTCCAGACGCTTTGCCTGATCCTTTCTGATTTTTTCAGCAACCGGTACAAGGTATTCTCTTACAGCCTTACTAAATTTTTCGACATCATTTTTGTCGTAGCAGTTACGCTTCATTCTGTAATATCCGAGTTGAAGATAATCCTTATAGCCGAGCTTTCTTCCCTGTTCATCGCGGTTTTTTACAAGCCTGTCGTAGATATCGTCAAGCTCCTGTGCCTTTGTGCTATACCATCTTCCGGTAGACTTCCACGCCTCAAGTCTTCTTGCGTCATCCGCATCTGTCTGAAAAGACTGCATTTGAGAAATATTATAGGTCTTTCCTTCAAATTCAATTTCCGCCGAAGCTATAAGCTTATCATATTTTAATGTAAGATCGTTTTCCTCCTGCATAAGAGAAATAAT
>CAUUGW010000203.1:0-2651 GCA_963544785.1 uncultured Lachnospiraceae bacterium
TCAAAAGATTGCCTAGGAGATAAGGAAGGAATATATTATGTGCGGAATAGTAGGTTATATCGGAAGAAAACAGGCAGCTCCGATTCTTTTACACGGCTTATCGAGGCTTGAATACAGAGGCTATGATTCGGCGGGTCTTGCCGTTCTGAATAAAGAGAGCGGAAATATAGAGATTGTCAAATCCAAGGGCAGGCTCAAGGCTCTTGAAGAAAAAACGGACAACGGAAATGCCCTTCCCGGATTTTCGGGTATAGGACATACGCGTTGGGCTACGCATGGAGAGCCTTCGGTTACCAATGCCCATCCTCATGCCAATGAAGAAAAGACCGTAGTGGGCGTGCATAACGGCGTAATAGACAATTATGTAGAGATAAAAGAAAAGCTTATTCGTGCGGGCTACGGCTTTTATTCTCAAACCGATACCGAATGTGCAATAAAGCTTATAGATTACTATTACAAAAAAACCGGAGATCCTCTTGAAGCCATTTCACGTACCATGCTGAGGATGAGAGGATCGTATTCTCTTGCCGTTATGTTCAAAAATCATGCGGATAAAATATTTGCGGCGAGAAAGGATACTCCTCTTATCATAGGAAAGGCGGATGACGGGATTTATCTGGCGTCCGACGTATCCGCTTTGATTGAGCATACCCGCTCGGTCTTTTATATGGACGATATGGAAATAGCTGCTATAAGTGCAGATGAGTTGTCTTTTTTTAATATAGATAGAGAAACGGTAAAAAAAGAAGCTACGGTGGTGGAATGGGATGCGGAGTCCGCCGAAAAGGGCGGATATGAGCATTATATGCTCAAGGAAATACACGAGCAGCCTCAGGCGGTTCATGATACCGTTCACGCCTATGTTCAGGACGGAAATATAAAGTTCGATGCGAGCGGTCTTGACTGGAAGGTTTTGGGAACGGTTACGAGATTTCGTATAGTAGCCTGCGGATCGGCATATCATGTCGGCTGCTGTGCCAAATATGTAATAGAGGATCTTACCGATACATCCTGCGATGTTGATTTTGCAAGCGAATTCAGATACAGAGATCCGAGACTTGAAGAAGGTTCTATGGTAATAGTCATTTCTCAGTCCGGAGAAACCGCCGACACGATAGCCGCCATGAGACTTGCAAAGGAAAAGGGAATACCCGTTATCGGCATAGTAAACGTGGTAGGTTCAACAATAGCAAGAGAAGCTGACTATGTGCTTCAAACCTATGCGGGACCCGAAATATCAGTTGCGACGACCAAGGCTTATTCCGCTCAGCTTATAGTCTGCTATCTCATAGCGATGGAGTGCGCAAGGGGTCAAAAAAGGCTTAATTCCGAAAAATATTCCGAGATGATTTCTCAGCTTGATAAGCTTTCCGGGCAGATACAAAAGGTTCTTGACGACAAAGAGAGAATACAATGGTTTGCAGCCAAGTATGCGGCTGCCAAGGACATATTCTTTTTGGGAAGAGGACTTGATTATGCAATAGCAATGGAGGGCTCTCTTAAATTAAAGGAGCTTTCCTATATTCATTCGGAAGCCTATGCGGCGGGGGAAATGAAGCACGGAACCATAAGTCTTATCGAGAACGGAACGCTGGTAATAGGACTTATAACTCAAAGACATGTGTTTGAAAAAACTCTTTCCAATATGGAGGAGGTAAGAAGCAGGGGTGCATATCTCATGGGACTTACGGCTTACGGCTCGTATGAGGCGGAGGACGTGGTCGATTTTTGCGTTTATGTACCCAAGACCGATCCGCATTTTACGGCAAGTCTTGCAGTGATACCTCTCCAGCTTATGGCATACTATGTAAGCGTAGCCAAGGGGCTGGATGTAGATAAGCCCAGAAACCTTGCAAAGAGCGTAACCGTTGAATAAAATACCGTCGGCTTCAGGCTGACATAGGACAACACATAACGGAAAGTGAGGCAAAAAAGCCATGATTCCTTTTAATATCCCTCCCAATGCGGAGTATTCACTTAAATACATACAGGAAGCCATAAATTCACACACTATATGCGGAGACGGTTCTTTCACCAAAAAATGCAATATGTGGATGGAGGAGAGATTTTCGGCTAAAAAGGCGCTGCTCACCACCTCGGGATCTTCCGCTCTGGATATAGCTTTTCTGCTTTGTGATTTAAAAAAGGGAGATGAGGTTATTTTGCCCTCGTTTACATTTTCTTCCACAGCCAATGCGGTTATTTTAGCCGGAGCGACGCCGGTTTTCGTAGATATAAGACCGGATACGATGAATATTGATGAAGGGCTCATTGAAGCGGCAATAACTCCGAGCACCAGGGCTGTATGCGTAGTACACTATGCCGGTGTAGCCTGTGATATGGATAAAATCTCCGAAATCGCCCGAAGGCACAAGCTCCTTATAGTGGAGGATGCCGCACAGGCGGTCATGAGCAGCTATAAAGGAAAGGCTCTCGGCACCCTGGGAGATTTCGGCTGTTTTTCCTTCCATGAGACTAAAAATTATTCCATGGGTGAGGGCGGAGCCATCTTGATCAACAGCGAAAAATATATCGAGCGTGCGGAGATAATAAGGGAAAAGGGAACCAACCGCAGCAAATTTAAGAGGGGTCAGGTTGATAAATATACTTGGGTCGATATAGGCGACTCTTATCTGCCGGCTGAATTAAAC
>CAUUGW010000204.1:0-2648 GCA_963544785.1 uncultured Lachnospiraceae bacterium
CCGCCCAATATACAGCTTGCCTTTACTCCGAAAAATCTGTTAATAACAGCATAGACTCCATACCCTATTATCCATATATGAAGACCTGATATTGACAGGATATGGCTTACTCCGTTTCTTTGATACAGGGATCTTATCTCCTTATCCATATCCTGTTTTTGTGATAAAACTATGGTTTTTATAAATGATGATGTGATTTTATTCTTTGAACTGTCTGCAAGAGTTAATTTTTCTGATATATTAGATTTTATGTTGTAGAAAAATTCTTTAATATGATTATAACTATTTGAACATCGGCATAATTTGCAATTTTTTATTTCATAATAGATATTATGATTAAAATTATAGAGCTTATAATTAAATTCACCGAAATTGGTGTTTTGCTTAAAAGAATTAAGCCCTCCCTTAATCATCAGCTTACTTCCGCATTTTATTCTTCCTCTGTTTAAGCCGGTTATTACAATTTTTTCGACTCGTCTGTTTTTATTAGCGTATTTTAAGGTTACATTTTTTAATATGTATCTATATTTTTCATTTTTCAGCTCAATATCATCAACCACCCCTATAGCTGTGCAGGGTCTGTTTTCTACAGACCCCTCTTTTAAAAACTTTCCGTAGCTATAGTGGTGAAAAATAATTGAAAAAACAATAAACAAAATTGATAATAAGGCTAAAAAATATCTCTTTATCAAAGCTTTCATTTGTTTTCCTTTATTTATCTTCCTTTATTCCCAATATTTTATAGTTCTTCTCGAACGCCTCGTCAAGCTTCACTCCTCTGTAAGTAGCTGTGTCATTGGAATCAATGGAGAATTTTACTTTCATTATATTGCTTCCGTCAGTAATCGAATTAACCATTGAATATATAGTGAGCAATCCCGATACGGCATTTTCCGCAGAAATATTTTTTATACTGAAATCTATGTAACAAATCTCATTTTTTGTAACAATACTGTTTATTTTCATCTCCTCAGGAATAGTAGGCTTTACCATCTGCGAAAATTCCGCATTGGGCCCCTTTGACAACAGCTCCAATATGACTTTCTCCTTGGGAATATTGGGTCTTATTCTGCTCTTGACCTCCGTCTTTACCAGTTTTTTATAATCATTATCGGAAAAGTATAAATTAAGTGTTTCTTCCTTGTATGTGTTTATATCGGTTCCCATATTTTCAACAAATGAATTGTTGTCCATAATGCTGATTACGTTACCGTTAGAGTCAATAAGAGGACTGCCGTTTACAGTAAACACAATTTTATCGACAAAATCAAGCTGCACAAAGGTTCTGACTATTGATGCCCTATATAAGACTTCCACGTCGCTTTTTAAAGACTGATATTCTAATGAAAAATCAAGCTTTAATTGCCTGTTTTCTATCTCATAAGACAATATTTTTATGTCTTTATTAAGCACGGGGTGAAGATTTGATATATCATCAGGATTTTTTAATTTATATATCAAATAATCAATTTTTTCAAAGTTTCTCTCCAATTTTTCTATTTCTTCGGTATCTATACCCTCTTTAACCGACTCGTTATTCTCAATATTAAGATAATAAACATAATAGGTATATTCCGTATTATCCTTTTGTTTTTAATCTGAGCCGCAGCCTGAAAATATCGCCAATATTAAAAATATTATAAAAACAATATACTTTCTCATCATTTATACCACAATCACTTTTCCGAATATGCCAAAGGTATTCTAATATCAAATGTCGTGCCGTCACCAAGAATGGAGTTAACCTTAATTGAGCCGTGATGAAGAATTACCGTGCTCTTTGTAAGTGCAAGTCCAAGTCCCGTACCGTTTATTTCTCTTGAGTGAGACTTATCAACCCTATAAAACCTGTCATATTTCAGGTCTAATTGATCCTCCGGTATTCCTATTCCGTTATCCGATACCTTTATATAAAAATATTGATGATCGGAGTTGATTGACACATGTACCCATCCTATTTCATTATTATATTTTACCGCATTTTCAACAAGATTCATAACCGCCTGTGACAGCTTTATTTTATCAACCTCCGCCATTATAGGTCTAAAGCTCTCAAACACTATGTCTATATGGCTATCGTCGGCAATCGGTTTTACAAGCTTCAACACCTCTTCTACCATCTCATTTATATTCACCTGCTTTATATCAAGACTTCCCGCCTTTTTATCAAGGCGAACAAGTGACAGCAAATCGGTAATTATCCGGTTTTCCCTGTCAATCTCATCGGCAATATCCTTTAAAAACTCGATATAGAGCTCTCTTGGAGCACTCTCGTCCGATAACAAGGAATCCGCCAGCACCTTGATTGATGCCATAGGGGTTTTTAATTCGTGAGATACATTTGACACAAATTCCTGTCTTGATTCATCAATAGATTTCATTCTTGCAAAAAGAAGATTGAATTTATCTGAAAATAGAGCAGTTTCTTTAAAATTATACACTTTCAGCTCATCACTGCTTCTGCCGTCAACCAATGTAGACAGATGCGATATTATTTTATTTATGGGTATTGTTAAAAAGATAGAAATAAAAAATGCCATAAATATTATAATTGCATAAAAGATAAACAATAAAATATTTGCCTTTTGGTTTACTTTATTGGTAGTTTCCTCAAGGCTGTCTGTAGATACGGCAATCATAAGCAGACC
>CAUUGW010000205.1:0-2646 GCA_963544785.1 uncultured Lachnospiraceae bacterium
TGTCCTTTATATCGGATTTTATTTTATTCCAATCTCTTATATTATTTCCCAAGGAATTCCGTATTGATTCAGATGAAATCTGCCTTACCTCTTCCATAAAGTCCTCAGATTCCCTCACATACACAAAACCTCTTGAAACAAGGTCGGGTCCTGCCAATACCGTGCCGGAATTCCTGTCAAGTGTGAGCACAACTATCACAATTCCTTCCTCAGACAAACGCCATCTGTCCCTCATTACAATGTTGCCCACATCTCCTACACCCAATCCGTCAACAAAAATACTGCCGGTTGGAACATTGCCTACCACCTCGCAACCGTTTTCGTCCATTTCTATGATGTCCCCGACCTTTACGATGTGGATGTTTTCCTTTGGAATATCAAGGCTTTCCGCAATCATGGCATTGGCTTTCCTATGCTTAAATTCTCCGTGCACCGGTATGGCATATTTAGGCTTTACCAGACTGTAAAGCAGCTTTATTTCCTCCTGACAGGCATGCCCCGACACATGAACATCTTGGAAAATGATATTGGCTCCCTGCATGGCAAGCTCATTCATCACCTTTGATACGGCTTTCTCATTTCCCGGAATCGGGTGTGAACTGAATATAATAGTATCATCATGCTTAATGGAAACCTTCTTGTGAGAGCCGTTTGACATTCTGGATAATGCCGCCATAGACTCTCCCTGACTCCCCGTCGTAATAATAACCGTCTTATTATCGGGATAATTGGAAATAAATTCCGTTTCAATTAAGGTGTTGTCGGGGATTTTTATATATCCTAATTCAGCGGCAATTCCTATGGTATTCACCATGCTGCGCCCCTCTATCATTACCTTTCTGTCAAATTTTTTGGCGGAATTTATTATCTGCTGCACTCTATCGACGTTTGAAGCAAATGTCGCCACAATTATTCTCTGATCCTTATGTTTTTCAAAAAGCTGATCAAATGTTGCACCCACGGTCTTTTCGGACGGTGTAAATCCCGGTCTTTCAGCATTGGTACTGTCGGATAACATGGCAAGTACACCCTTTTTTCCAATCTCCGCCAGCCTTTGTAAATCTATCACATCTCCGAATACCGGAGTATAATCGACCTTAAAATCTCCTGTATGCACTACAGTACCCGCTCCGCAGTATATGGCAAAAGACACCGCATCAGCTATACTGTGATTCGTTTTTATAAATTCCACTCTTAAGGAGCCGAGTGTTACCGACTGACCGCATTTTATCACCTTGCGTTTTGTGCTTTCCAATAAATTATGCTCCTTTAATTTATTTTCAATCAGTGCTATAGTGAGCTTGGTCCCGTAAATAGGCACATTTAATTCTTTTAAAATATATGGAAGAGCACCGATATGGTCCTCGTGTCCATGAGTAATAAAAAATCCCCTTACTTTACTTGCGTTCTCCTTTAAATATGAAATATCAGGTATCACAAGATCTATACCCGGCATATCGTCCTCCGGAAAAGCAAGTCCGCAATCCACCACAATAATAGTATCCTGATATTCATAAACCGTAATATTCATCCCGATAATATCAAGACCTCCGAGCGGGATTATTCTTAACTTATCATTTGTCTTTTTTCCCAAAATAAAATCAACCCTCCTCTACTTAAAAAATTAAATCTATATCTTCAAGCTGTTCTTCAAAAACAGCCATCACGTTCTTTAACGTGTCATCATCTTCAACCACTTCAAATACCAACTCTTCACAGTCGGAATCCGCCGTGTTGAGCAATATAAGCATCTCATCGGCTTCTTCAACATTTTCTCTGTTTATAGCCATGTAATAATCTCTATCCAAGATGGTAACCTTATCTAAAATATAAAACGGTATTTCATCTCCGTTATCATCTTCAATAAAAATCTCCGTCAAGCTTTCATTAATATTCTCTAAACTCATATAAGTTCCTCTTTCACAAATATTTAAACACCGCAAACAACCTCTATTTTACTTTTATAAAAGTCCTTATTGTCAAGATATTCCTGTAAAATAACAGATGCCGCCAAACTGTCGATATATTTTTTCCTTTCTGATAATGAAATATTGCACTTAAAAAGAATTTCATCAGAAGAAATGGTAGTTAAACTCTCATCTACCATCAATATATCAATATTAAATTTTTTAATAAGCAAATCTTTAAATATGAGAGTTTTTTCCGCCCTTTTATTCAAACTCCCGTCATTATTTAAAGGTAATCCAAGCACAATCAACCCTATGTTGTTTTCTTCAATGATAATTTTAAGTGCCGAAATTGTAGAGCGCAACTTGCTTTCTCTATCTCTCTTAATCGTAGCAAGCGGATGTGCACACAATAACAGCTCATCACTTACAGAAACACCGAGGGTTTTAGAGCCGAAATCAAGGCCCATTATTTTTGATACTACGCTCATAAAATTTATTTATTTTTATCTGAAAATTTTACCTCTATATAGGTCTTTAACAATTCCTCTATAAGCTCATCTCTTTCCACTTTCATTATCAAGGCTCTGGCTCCGTTATGACTGGTGATATAGGTAGGATCTCCCGACATAATATAGCCCACTATCTGGCTTATAGGATTATAGCCCTTTTCCGCCATAGCCTCATACACAGAACTTAATACCAGTGCCGCATTTGTTTCATAAATACCTGAAACATT
>CAUUGW010000206.1:0-2621 GCA_963544785.1 uncultured Lachnospiraceae bacterium
TATACATACCTGATAAACAAATATATCCCCGTATAATCCCCGTTAAGCAATTTGAAAATTTTAAGAACGGGCATAAGCACGATTCCGGAAAGCGACGTCCCGTGCCATTCGTCCACAAAGATTCTGTCTCCCTGTAAAAACCTGGCAGCTATGGTTGGATAGAATCCCTCATCAAAATGCGTATAACCATAGCTGCATTTAATAAATATTACTATAGTTATAAAAATAAAAAGTACAAAAAACACCGCCGTATACAACGTGTCTTTATTTCCGCCGCTTTTGGTAAATCCGACTTTATCTATATTCATAATCACTGAGCAAGTGCAAACACTCGCCGCTCCTTATTCACTTATTATAATGCCGAGCTTTTTTATTAAACGCCGTATATTAAGCGCAGCAGCCGTCAAATCAACAATTTTATCTATAACTATACATACGCAAAATACCAAAGCCGAAAATAAAAAGCCATGCAAAAGATATTGCATAATATTTGCATGGTATCTGTTCATATTGAAAAAACGGATCCATAACGGGTACAGCACTAACGGATGCGCTGAGATCAGATAGACCGAAACACAGTTTTTTCCTATGGAATTTATCAGCTCTATATTTTTCATATTTTGCGACAAGCTGATAAAAAAGCAAAACAGGAATATGCTCTGAGAAAATACCGTTACGGAGTTATACGCATAAAAATTTCCTCTTGAAGCAATTCCTCCGGCTATATCGTACCTTACTATCAGGCAGTTGGATATAAATATCAGCAGACTGACCGCGATATAGGCGCACAGCCAAAGTATTTGCGGTATCTTTTTTATATATTCATCCGCATAAAGCTTAAGCCATTTGCCTACCGTCAGCATTACGCACGCCCATATTATACCGTACCCCTGAGTCACATCAAGCGTATACCTTACAGGGATAAATGTTTCGTGAACCGAAAAAAACAAAAGTAATATTATCATCAAATATGTATACCGTCTTTTGCTTATTTTTTCCGTTAAAAGCGATATATACGGCATAAGCAGTGCAAGCACGATGTATACCTGCATATACCAATATTTGCAGGTGAAAATCGGAAACATATACCCTATTGCTTCTTTTAATTCAAAATTCCTTTGAAATAAAGAAATTATTAAGTATACGGTTATTGAGTAAAAAATAGTTTTTATCCATATTTTTGCAACTTTATCAAAGCCCCGTCTTTCACTTTTTGAAAAATACCCTGTAAGTAAAAAGAAGCAATTTACGGCGGCAACCGTAAATGCCTTTACAAACCAACCCGTATTATCAACTGCTCCCAGATAGGGCAGGGTGTCCTGAGCTGTGGAAAGTACCACATGTCCCACAACCACCAGGTACATTGCAGTTATTCTAAGTAATTCAAAGGCGCTGCTGCGTTCTTCTTTAACCATACAAAATAGTTCTTACCTTTTCAGAGCTTATTTATTTCCCGGCTGTGCCGCCATGTCGGCAGCAACTATTTCCTCTCCCGTTTTTTCCTTAAGCTGCTCCATGCTTTTTATGCTGAGTCCGTTACTTACCTCCGCACTCATATCGCACGTACTGCACTTGTCCAAATCCTCTTTCAGCACCTTGCCGTCCCTATAATCCCTGGCGATCTTATTTTCATACATGCTGTAAGGCTGCTTGCTGAACAATGCCTTGAATTTATGGATTATTACCCATATTGCAGGCTTCCATATATACTTTTTCATAGCAGGTGATACCGAACCTATCATCCAGCATTGTCTGTCACAATGCCTCACCTTATTTCTGACCTTTTCAGCTTCCTTGCTGTTCCAAAGCTCGTCCCAGCTTTGCTCATTAAGATTTCCCATGACTTCCTTGTCCCTGGTTCCGTTACACGGCATTACGTCGCCGTACGGATCAATAAAAAATGTATCAAAGCTCATGTCACACGGAAGAAGCCTCTTTTGCCCATATATGTAATTAATCAGTCCGTGATTAAAATACGCTCTGAACCATTTTTTAGGGCTGCTGCTCCTAAGCAGAGTATTTATTAATTTCTCAAAATTTGAGGCTACCATCTGCCTGTCTTTAATGATATTTTTAGCCTCAACGAAATAGAAGCTGTTATGAAGGCTTGCCGTGGCAAACTCCATTCCCATGTCATTTGAAATGTTATAAAGAGGCAGAAGATCGTGGGCGTTTCTGTCCTGCACCGTCATACCGAAGCCGACGTCCTTCATCCCCATTTCACGCAATTTTTTTAAAGTATGATAGCCTCTGTTATAGCCGTTTTCCAGCCCTCTTATCTCATCATTGGTCTGCTGAAGCCCTTCTATGGAAATTCTTATTCCGATTTGCGGAAACTCCGTCGCCAAATCAACTATTCTGTCCGTAAAAAAACCGTTCGTGGATATAACAATCCTGTCCGATTTTTTATACAACTCTCTTACAATGTCTTTTAAATCGGTTCTGAAAAACGGCTCACCTCCCGTAATATTGGTAAAATACATTCGAGGAAGTTTTTTTATCGTTTCAATAGAAAGCTCTTCGTCCGGATTCGATGGCGCTTTATACCTGTTGCACATTGTACATCTGGCATTACACCTGTATGTAACAATAACAGTTCCGTTCAATTTTTTTTCCGAGCC
>CAUUGW010000207.1:0-2617 GCA_963544785.1 uncultured Lachnospiraceae bacterium
CCATCGCAATTTTGAGTTCATCTTTAAGTATTCTTATATATTCCTTATATCTACAGTCGTCCTTATCCATACCTTTAACTCCTTATCTTCCTAAGACCGATTACACCCTCTATAAACGTATTATAATGGAAAATAGGAGCTTTAGTCAATAAAATAAATTAAAATAGAACTACAAAGATGTATTGCAGTTCTAATAAATTAAAAAATATAAGCTTAATCACTCTTATAACAAACCTTGCCCGGATTTAATATCATCTTAGGGTCGAATACCTGTTTTATTCCCTGCATTAAACGCATTTGAACATCTCCTGAAAATTTTTCCAAATATTCAAGCTTCCCGAAACCTATTCCGTGCTCTCCTGAAATTAAACCTCCCATTTCATAAGCCTTATCATATATCACATCAAAGAATTCCTTAACCTGTTTTTTAAATTCCTGCTCTTCCATATCATTTGAACAGGTGTAAATATGAATATTCCCATCTCCCGCATGACCGAAACTCTTCACATCAAAATCATATTTTTCGCAAACTTCTTTCACAAAAATCATATAATCTGCTATCATACTTACCGGAACTACAACATCACACTCATCAAGCAATTCCGTTTCTGATGAAATTGCCTCAAGAAAACTGCTTCTTGCAGCCATAGCGTCCTTTTGTTTTGCTTTCGTATCGGCAATGAGTACATCTATTGCACCCTCTTCCAATAAGACCTCGGCGGCTCTTTCAGCCAAATTTTCCAAATACTCGCCGTCTTCTCCGTCAAAAGTAATTAATAAATATGCACCTATATCCACACCGTCCACAACCTTCGGAAAAACGGACTTTCCTATGAATCTCTCGGATACATTAATTATCTCTTTTTCCATAAATTCTATAGACTGAGGCTTAAAATTATTCAAAAAAAGCTTAGGCACTGTGTTTATACACTCTCTTAGATCCACAAACGGAACTATAAGGCTGATTATTTCTTTAGGCATCGGAATTAATTTTAATGTAACCTCCGTAATTATCCCCAAAGTCCCCTCTGAGCCGATAATTAAATTTATCAGACTATATCCGGTACTTGTCTTTGACACATTAGCTCCAAGCTTTACTATATCGCCTGTGGGCAATACCACAGTCATAGCTTTTACATAATCCCTTGTCGTGCCGTATTTGACAGCCCTCATTCCTCCGGCATTTGTGGACACATTTCCTCCTATTGTGGCGGTTTTTTCTCCGGGATCGGGAGGATATAAAAGCCCCTGTTTTAACGCATCATTAGCCAAATCATTGAGCAATACTCCGGGCTGTACTCTAACCGCCAAATTTTCCTTATCGTATTCTATAATACTGTTCATTTTTGTCATATCTATCATCACACCGCCGCAGGTGGCAACGCCTGATCCTACAAGACCTGTTCCTGCACCCCTCGGTACAACAACAATATTATTTTCATAGCACAGCTTTAATATTTTTGATATATCCTCGGTACATGTGGCATCTATCAGCACATCGGGAAAACCCTTGCCGTAAATAGGCATTTCATCGTGTGAATAGTCATCACCTATATCATTTTTTGTATAAACGCCTTTTCCTACAATTTTTTTAAATTCTTCCACTAATTCCGGTGTTACTAAAGAGTATTTTTGTTCGCTCATATCCATCTCCTTATATATGACCCTATTCAGTGTATTTGCACAAATCCACCCATTCCTTATATCCTGAATATCTTTCTAATTCTTCTATAGTAAGCTCAATGGCACTGTTTGCACTGCCGCACGCCGGAAAAACGGTTTTGAACCTCTTTAACGACTCATCTAAATAAACCGTCACATTATCATTTATGCCGAAAGGACATACTCCTCCAATAGGGTGTCCGATTAATTCTATCAGTTCATCAGGTGTGAGCATCTTCGCCTTTTTCGCAAATTTTGCCTTATATTTATGATTATCCACCTTTGCATCGCCTGCCGCTACTATTAAAATAGGCTCTTCTTTAACTATAAACGAAAGAGTTTTGGCTATTCTTTGAGGCTCACAGCTTAAAGCTTCAGCTGCCAATTCCACAGTGGCACTTGATACGTCAAATTCCTGTATTCTATCTTCAATACCGAACTGTTTAAAATATTCTTTTACTCTGTCTATCGACATTTCATTACCCCCTGATTTAAATATTAAAGCTCCTTTAAAAAAGCCATATAAGCCTTATATGTTTCATATATATCCGACTTTGAGCAAATTTCATAAGGGGCGTGCATAGACAGTACCGGAATTCCGCAATCAATAACATTCATTCCGTATTTTGCCAAAATATAAGCAATCGTTCCTCCTCCGCCTATATCCACCTTTCCAAGTTCGTTTATCTGATAGGTAATGTCATTATTATCCAAAACCCCTCTTAATTTGGCTATATATTCAGCATTTGCATCATTTGAAGAATACTTTCCGCCTGAACCTGTAAACTTACAAAATCCCACACCTTTACCGAAATATGCGGAATTTTTCTTTTCATAAACTGACGGATAAAGCGGGTCATAAGCTGCATTTACATCTGATGATATCATATTCGACCCCGCTAAAACCCTTCTTAACAAAAGTTCACTATATGTCCCGTATAAATTCATTATTTCA
>CAUUGW010000208.1:0-2610 GCA_963544785.1 uncultured Lachnospiraceae bacterium
TTCAGATACCACATACTCAGCAGCATCTTTACTAATATTGTCATTAACGCATTTGTCAAATTTTTCTTTAATATCATTAATGGTTTTCTTTGCACGGGAGGTAAATGCTTTCTGCTCAAAGTCTTGATCGAATTTACTAAGCCAAGACAAGTCCATAAGAGTACGCAAAATATCTGATAATGTTGCTGAAATATCTTCAGGATCTATTCTGAAAAATTGAACTTTTGCAGGAGAACACTCAGTTAGCACCCTGTGATCAGTTATCTTCAAGACATTCACCTCACTTCAAAATATGACTCAGCACAACCCAGCTATCGCTGTTAATATCCTCGGAATAGCTGTCCATACAAATGCACAATTCTTCACTTTTTTCGTCATAGCGGACAATGCCACCCTTTAAGCCGTAGCGTTCCAAATAATCTTTCAGCACAGCGAATTTTTTCGACGTGAAAATGTCAATATCTTGGCTATTGCCACTGCGGTCAAAACCGCCCTTGGTCTCCACGATCCAAACTTCACTGTTTACGCCGATTATATAGTCAGGATAGAAATTCTTCTGCTTGTCCGAATTATCCGCATATACGATGGACAAATACTCATTGCCTTTATCACCATTTTTATATACCCATTCCACGACATCACACTTTTCGCAGAATTTTTCGAATTTTCGTTCCGAAGAGGAGCGGACTTCCGCAGAAGAAAGGTAGCCTTGATATACATTTTTCTTCATTTCCAACTGTGTTTTTGCTGTACCGTCATAGGTAAACAGACAGGACTGTGGAATTCGGAACGGCACTTTGGATATTTGATTAATATCAAGGGAAAGCTGTTGAAGTTCCGCTGCCATTGCTTCACGAATCGTATGGCGCAGCAGATTGGCGTTATTAATTACAAAGGCGTAGACTTCTCTCGGCTCCATCGCGAGGATTTTACGGCTGTATGTAAAATTGCGATCAAATAACTTACGAATGATCGTATTCATATAGCTGTATTCCATACCAATTTCCATACCGATTTTACCCACCTTATGATGGTACATATGACCGTGATCGTGGGTATTTAGCTTTTCTGTAATTACTACTGTATTCATATCTGCCGAAGCAAAATCTAAAGTTGCGGTTCCTCCCGAAATGGTATGGCGCAGAATATCGGTGCTAAACTCAAAACCCGCCGCCTGCAAGCGTGCCTTGTTCTCCGACTTATTTAAGCCAGTCTTGAATTTTTCTTCAAAATACTTTTCTACAGAGAGCAGAGCCTTTTTAGGATTGCGGTAGTCTGTCACCATTGTTCTCTGTTCGGAAGTCAGGGTGATGCCTTTATACTCATTTTTAAGGAACAGGGTAGCTGCTTCTAACGCCCCCTTACCGAGACTCAGCTTGACACCAGCAGTGAATTTTTCATCGAAAGTGTAGAGATAACAACTATCCAGCAAATCTTTGCCGTAGTGGCGCGCCTCCGGCATACGGCGAATACGCCCAATGGTCTGAATTTCAAAGGTTTCATCCATATTGTCGCGGAGCTTTACCAAAATGGCGGCTCTCGGACAGTCCCATCCTGTGGCAACAGCTTGCTTGATAATAACGGCAGCAGAGGGAGCATTGATTTCTTCAATGTCCTCCAAGTTTTCGTGCATATCAGAGAGCCACACCGCAAGCTGATTGTTTTCATAAGTTACTCCCTGCATTTCAAACCAGCGTTCCACATCGTCCTGTAATTTTTCCGATTTGTTTGGAATCTGCACCACGATCAAAGGATTAATATCCTTCCCGTCGGAAAGAAATTCAGCACGGATTTCACGTTGCTTGGCATAAGCCTGTTCTAACAGATAGCTGGTTGCATTATCCATTTCTACCTGCTGGGGAAAATCCTCATTAATTATGAGCATTTTCTTGATAAGTCCCTCTGCAATAACATCCACTTCAGGAATTTCTATGAGTTCCGCATTTTTAAAACCTTTCGGGGTCGCAGAGCAACGGATGATTTTGTCCGCATGGAAATACTGGATGATCTCATCTGCTTTTACCGTGTTGTTCTGATGGCTTTCGTCCACAATAACAATAAAATGCAAATCGGCGTTCAGAGCGTGTTCGATATGCTCCAAAAAGTTGGTGCGTTCGCTGTCTTTCAAGGCGTTGTTACCCTTTTTCGTCAGCTTTTCCCAGTTGATGAAACAGTTATCATTTTCTTCAAAGCCACCCGTCATTACATCGGAGAGCAGCTTTGTCTGAGCAGCGTGGATATACTTATCCATCTTTTCCTTGCTCTGTTCTTCCAAATTGCCCTTGCCGGGGGTGAACCATACAAATACGATATTGCGGTATGATTTCACATATTGGTGCATAAAATAGGTAAGAATAATCGTTTTTCCGCTGCCCGTAGGGCTTTTTAGGATAATGTCACGGACAGGATTGTCCATCGCCTCAAAAAGCGATTTTACAGCCGATAATTGGAAATTTTTCAGTTGCATCGCTTACACCTCCTGTAAATCACGATAATAGTAGTCGGGAATGATATTGATTTCAATACTGTGGTCAGCAAGGGATTGTTCCTGTTCCTCATCGGGCAGCAGATCGTGCCCCATATACAGTTTGTGGCACTTGCCGTAGGCTT
>CAUUGW010000209.1:0-2606 GCA_963544785.1 uncultured Lachnospiraceae bacterium
TAAGGAGTATTCCGGATATGGTACCCTGTTTGTCGGGGAACCATTTTCCGACAGTTCCCATTACCGCACTGTATGAGATACCGGACGCAAAGCCGCAGATAACACCGTAGCTTATATAGAGAGCGCTGAGAGAGGTTGCCTTTGATGCGAGAATAAAGCCCGCCAGAAATAAAACTGCGGAGCACCATATGTAGTACCTTGTAAGAACCTTTTTAGCCAAAAAACCGCCTACCAGAGCGCCTATGCAGAAAAAGATCATTACCATGGTAAATGCAAGCGAGAGATTGGCGGCGTTCCACACCTCGGAACCCGTTTTTCCGGCGGCTTCGGAATATTCAAGAGCTATGGGACCGCTCATTACGCTCCAGGCATACACGACACCTGCAAAGAATAAAATGGCTACGCCGATCACGGCATAAAACCACCTGTTCACATTTTTCATTATTTTTTCCTTCCTGTAAATAAGAGGCGGTATCTCCATGTAAAATTATATGGATATACCGCCGCTTATTTATTGTTTTATAAATTTATCGCAGAGGATTATTTCAGCATATTTCCTGAAATAACCATCTTCTGTACCTCGGAGCTTCCTTCGTAGATCGAGCAGATACGGATATCACGATAGAGACGCTCGATAGGATATTCCTGAGAGTAGCCGTAGCCTCCGAACATCTGGAGAGCATTGTTTATGATTTCGATAGCGGTATCGGCAGCATAAAGTTTCGCCATGGAAGCCGCTTTTGTAGCGTCCATACCCATATCCATAGTCCAAGCTGCATTGTATACAAGACCTCTTGCAGCGTTGAGTTTGGTTTCCATCTCGGCAAGCTTGAAGGCGATAGCCTGATTCTTGCAAAGGGGTCTGCCGAACTGTACACGCTCCTTTGTGTGAGCAACAGCGAGGTTTATGGCTTCGGCAGCCATGCCGAGTGACATTGATGCGATTCCGAGCCTTCCGTAGTTAAGAGTTTTCATGGCGTTGATGAAGCCCATGTTTTCTTCGCCGATGAGACAATCCTTTGATACACGTACATCCTAGAGGATGATATCGGAAACGGGTGTTCCGTGCTGACCCATCTTGCGCTCGGGCTTTCCGAATGAAATGCCGGGAAGGCTGAGGTCTACAACAAAAGCCGAGATGCCCTTAAGACCGAGTTCGGGAGCCGTCTTGGCATAAATCGTTGCATACTTTGCGATGGGAGCAAGCGTTATAAAGCACTTACGTCCGTTGAGGATATAGTCGTCTCCGTCCTTGACCGCCTTTGTAGAAAGTGATCCGGCATCCGAACCTGCACCCGGCTCCGTGAGACCGAAAGCGATGTAGTATTCGCCTGTTGCAACTCCGGGAACATATTTCTGCTTCTGCTCTTCCGTGCCTGAAAGAAGAATAGGAGCCGTTGAAAGAGAGTTTGCACTGGAAATAAATATTGTGGCGACAGGGCTCTTCTTGGCTATTTCTTCCATAACGCAGGAATAGCTTCTTGCGTCAAGACCTACGCCGCCGTACTCCTCGGGAATCTTGATCCCGAGAAAACCCATCTCAGCCATCTGTTCTACGATTTCTCTAGGAAACTCGTTGGTTTCCTCAACCTGTTCCATAATAGGCTCAAGTGTACCCTCAGCAAAATCTCTGGCGAGTTCACGCATTGACTCGTGATCTTCTTCAAAAAATGGACTGCTCATAAAAACCTCCTTACTCAAAAACACATAAAAATTCATACAAATTTTTTCAAACAAGTGAATTATATTTTATATATTTTTTAAATGCAATATAGGATACTTATAAATATGAAAAATAAACAAAACTTGTATACAAAAAGACTAAAGCCCGGAAACAACTGATACCAACAAAAATAAAGAAAAGTCTTTTTAGACGGATAAAGCTGAGGCTGTGCAAAGTGCAAGCACATAACTGTTATCTATAAGAAAAATCCGAGCGGGCTGCCTGAGTCCGAGCAGCAGATCGTGTAAAACGACCTTTTGAGGCAGAGGCGGCTTGAGCTTAGAGGCGCATACGAGCGTAACGGAGGAGCTTTTATTTTTATCGCCCTCATTGATAAAGAGACGTTTTAACCCCTCACCCGTCATTTTGATATATGCCTCTTTTAAGCTCCAATAATAGAAAAATAACAGATCCTTATCGGTGGAACTTTCCAGATACAGATATTCGTCAGGGCTTAGAATTTTTTTTGCAACGTTGTCCGAAAAGCTTTTTATTCGTTGAATATCGACCCCTATACGCTTCTTTCCTATTGCGCAGCACACATATTTGCCCGAGTGGGATATGCAAAAATGCAGCTTGGAGTTTGAAAGATAGGGTTTTCCGAGGCGGTCTTCGAGTATACGAATATCTGAAATTGCCGAAAAGTTTTTTTCGACGGAAAGAAAGGATATAAGTTCGTCCTCGGAAATAAAAGCGGGTTGTATACTTTCCGGGGAATCGCCGGAATTTTCAAATGACAATACCGCATAAAAAACAAGAAGCTCCGCAAACAGGCTTCTTTGCCTGTCTCTGCTCATTTTGTAGGAAGAAATTTTTTTCAGCTTTTCTTCTCTGACGAAAGGGATAAAATTTGAAAGGTCTTTTTCGGAAAAAGACAGCCTGC
>CAUUGW010000210.1:0-2591 GCA_963544785.1 uncultured Lachnospiraceae bacterium
CAAAATTGCGATGGGTTGTACAGAGCCTATTGCCTTGGCGTATGCAGCTGCCGTAGCCGCAAAGAATCTGGGGAATGTCCCTGACAGAATATACGTAGGAGTAAGCGGCAGTATTATAAAGAATGTGAAGTCTGTGTTTATACCCAATACAAAGGGATTAAAGGGTATAGAAGCGGCGGTATCCGCAGGAATTGTGTCGGGCAATGCTGAACTGGAGCTTGAGGTGATAGCCTTTGCAAAGAAAGAGGATATAGAAAAAATAGTTCCGTTTATGGAATCTACAAAGATAGAAATAGACCACATAGATAAGGGGCATGTTTTTGAGATAGATTTAATCGCATACCATAAAGAGGATTATTGTGAGGTAAAAATAGTCGATACCCATACGAATATTGTTCTGATTAAGAAAAACGACAATATTATATTTGAAAAAAAGAACAGCTCTTTAGAAGAGGAAAACAGTATAGATAAATCAAGGCTTACTATAAGGGAGATAGTGGATTTTGCGGACACGGCGGATATTGAAGACATAAAGCCTATTTTAGATCCGCAGATAGAGCATAATATGGATATTGCGGCTGAGGGCATGAAAAATAATTATGGTGCCAATATAGGAAAGGTACTGTATAAAAGTGACGGCAGCATAAGGTCAAAGATGAAAGGTATGGCAGCCGCAGCCTCCGATGCCAGAATGAACGGCTGTGAGATGCCCGTAGTTATAAATTCCGGAAGCGGGAATCAGGGAATTACAGTGTCGGTTCCCGTAATAGTCTATGCTAAGGAGAACAATTTAAGCGATGAGAAATTATACAGGGCGTTAACAGTATCAAACCTTGTGGCAATTCATCAAAAAAGCAAAATAGGAACGTTGTCCGCATATTGCGGAGCGGTAAGTGCGGGAGCCGGAAGCGCCGCCGGAATAGCCTATCTTGATAATGCAAGCTTAGATGAGATAGAACACATAGTCGCCAATTCTCTTGCCATAGTTTCGGGAATTGTGTGTGACGGTGCAAAGGCATCATGTGCCGCCAAGATAGCCACAGCCGTAGATGCGGGGCTTTTGAGCAAGGATATGTATGAAAACGGACAGAATTTCAGTTCAGGAGACGGAATAGTCGGAGATGATGTCGAGGTCACCATAAAAAATGTCGGAAGACTCGGACGTGACGGCATGAGGGGTACAAACGACGAAATAATCAGTATTATGATAGGAAAGTAGATAAGAAAAATATGAAAATAGAAGAGATAAAAGAGCTGATTGAAATATTTGAAAAAAGCTCTGTTTGCAAAATGGATTATAAAGACGGTGATATAAGCCTGAAACTTAAGAAAAAGGAGGCATATTCAAACAACAATGGTTCTTCTCCTCTTGTCGTGTTTAATGAAAGAAAGATGGAATCCTTTTCCGATGAAAAAAGTTCAAGTCCTAAGGAACATAAAGACAACCATGCAGAGGAAAAATCGGAGAATTCGGAGAATAAAGTTAACGGAGAATGGGTTAAAGCTCCATTTGTAGGGGTCTTTTATAGGGCTGCATCAGAAGGGGCAAGACCCTATGTGGAAGTGGGTGATAAAATAGAAGTGGGAGATTGCCTGTGTATCCTTGAAGCTATGAAAGTAATGAATGAGATAAAATCCACCAAAAAAGGAACCGTGCTTGAAATAAAGGCTAAGAACGGTAATATGGTGGAATATGATGAAGATTTGATATTGATAGGAGAATAAATGATAACTAAGCTTTTAATAGCCAATCGTGGAGAGATAGCGGTACGAATAATCAGGGCTTGTAAGGAGCTGAAAATAAAAACGGTTGCAGTTTATTCAACCGCCGACAGGGAATCGCTTCATATTCAATTAGCTGATGATTCCGTTTGCATAGGGGCTGCAAGTCCTGCAAGCTCATATCTTAATATGAACAATATTATAGAGGCGGCCATAGGAAAGGGCTGTGATGCGATACACCCCGGTTTCGGATTTTTAAGTGAAAATGCTGTTTTTGCACAAGCGGTAATAGATAACGGGCTTATTTTTGTGGGACCGTCACCTAAGCTGATTTCACTGCTCGGTGATAAAAATATGGCAAGGGCACAGATGATAAAGGCTGATGTGCCTGTAGTTCCTGGCAGCAAGGATCTGATAAATTCAGCCGAAGAGGGCTTGGAACTGGCTAAAAAAATAGGCTTTCCGGTACTGATAAAGGCAAGCAGCGGCGGCGGCGGAAGAGGCATGAGAAGAGTTTATAACGAGGAAAGCTTTGAAAACGACTACAATGCCGCAAGGAGCGAGGCTAAGGCGTGTTTTTTGGATTCCTCAGTCTATATGGAAAAATTAATAGAAGAGCCGAAACATATAGAGATACAGATAATAGCCGACAAACATGGGAACGTGGTGCATCTTTATGAGAGGGACTGTTCCATGCAAAGACGCAATCAAAAGGTTTTGGAGGAGTCACCCTGTACCTGCCTTTCACAGAGTGTAAGAGAAAGTATGATAGATGCGGCAATAAGGGCTTGCAAGCACCTTGAATATGATTCCGTCGGTACAATAGAATTTCTGCTTGATAAGGACAGAGAGCATTTTTATTTTATGGA
>CAUUGW010000211.1:0-2586 GCA_963544785.1 uncultured Lachnospiraceae bacterium
GAAAATATACCGAATCTCTAAGCCCCAGTCCCATAACCTGAGTCTTTAGATGCTTGAGTTCTATGCCTTCTCCGAAAATAACGAGTCTCCATTCGGGATGAGTGGGCTTAAGGCGGCCGAAAGCCTTTATCAGCATATGGTGATTTTTGTTGCGTGTAAGAGTTCCTACACTTACTATTACCTTTTCTCTTTCTCCCTCATACGGCTCTCTGAAAAATTCCTGACCTATAGTATTTTTCAGCACTACACACTTGTTTCTTATTGCAGGAGGATAAAAATATTCCTGTTTTTTTGTCTGTAATATTATTCCGGATGCTCTTCTGAAAGCAGTGGACATTGCAAGCACTGTCTGCCTCGTGGAATATTCAAGAGACGGCTCTCCGACCGATCTGACTACCACCTTATAGCGGCTGTCAACCGTGGACATAAGAGCCATTATATTATTTTTACTGTTGGATGTAATAATTACATCGGGAAGTATTTTATCCCAAATAAGCCTTAAAACCCTGGCTCTCTTAGCCGTGGTGCTTGAAGTCCCGTGATCCTTGTCAACGCTGGAAAATCCTGTAAAATATCTTCCGATTGCAACCTCTCCCTCTTGAAGAGCGTCGTTTTTGGTAACGAACACCATTCTTTCGTCCTGGCGAAGCACCTGCTTTACATTCCTGTCCTGCTCGGAGACTTCGTCCGCGGAAATTTCCTTCCAGCTTGCATGAGGGATATAGTATTCTTCCATTCCCAGATATGTTGTTACAAAGGTAATGGTGTAGCCTCTTTCATAAAGATATAGGGCAAGATTTATAAATACTCTCTCATTCCCTCCTTTATTAAGCGAACTTATATAAAATGCCACATGTCCCATCTCATTCATAGCAGGTATCCTGTCAAAAGAAATATTGTGCCGAGGTTTACATTTCGCGTCTAATAATACCTATATATCGGATATATAGCAAGATACTTTATTTATCACGCCTTCACGCTTATAAATTCAGCTCTTCCATGAATTTTTAAGGGGATTGACGATGCCGGAATAAAAACGGAATCTCCTTTAAAAAAGTTTATGCTTGTGTCTTCACCGAATATCGTTCCGCAGCCCGAATAACAGAGAAGCAGAATAAACGACGTTTCGTCGCTTTGTATATCGGACATTTCTTTATTTTTTTCGGTATTTATCAAAATACGTTCCGTTATAAAATATTTGCAGGCGGCAAGAAGCTCGGACGCATAACCGCGCTTATATTTAAGAACCCTCATGGGCTGTTTAAGCTCGCATCTTACTCCGAAATCCGTAACCTCACGAGCTTTGTCAATGTGAAGCTCCCTTTTTTTGCCGCTTTTGTCAGTTCTGTCATAATCGTAAAGCCTGTATGTCAGATTGGAGCTTTCCTGCACCTCGGCAATTAATATCCCTTTACCTATCGCATGAACGGTTCCCGCCGGTATGAAAAAAACATCGTTCTTATGCACCTTTACATAATTCAGGTATTTTTCTATCGTGCCTTTTTCAATGCTTTCCCTGAGCTTGTCCCTGGTAAGCGCCTCCTTAAAGCCGTATACTATTTCGGCATCCTTGTCCGCATCGATTACATACCACATTTCGCTCTTTCCCAAAGAGCCGTTTTCATTTATATTGGCATAATCGTCGTCAGGATGAACCTGAACGGACAAATCCTTATCCGCGTCGATAAGCTTTACCAATACGGGTAGAAGCCCTTCAGCCAAAGCTCTTTTTCCGGCTTCGGAACCGGGATAGACCGACACGGGGTGTGTGCCGGCATATTCGGGAAATTCTTTCAATACGTCATTAAGAAGCCTTCCCTTATGTTCACCGCTCAGAATCCTGCTTTTCCCGTCCTCATGAGTGCTGAGCTCCCATGTTTCGGCAAGCGTTTCCATCTCCGTTTTTTTGGAAAATGAGTCTATAAGCCTTCTTCCGCCCCATATATAATCTTTTCCTTCAGGCCCTAACATAAAAGGTTTATTCAATTTATGCCCTCATCTTCCAGTCTGTATTTTTTCTTATCTCTTACGTCAATATCTTTACCCAGCTGCACTTCTATCAGCTTAAGCTTGCTCCCCGCTATCACCGTATGACGGCAGCCCGCCTGCATGGTTATCACATCACCTGCTTTTACCTGCTGCTCCATACCGTCCACAACGGTCCTTCCGCTGCCCTCTATCACTACCCATATCTCATCACGCCTTTCATGCGAGTGATAATTCATCTTATGACCGGGATTTAAGACAACCTTTATGGTCATGCTCTCGTTATCAACGTCAATCACTCTGAAGCTGCCCCATGATTTTTCAGCATACATTACGGGCTGATCCATTCTGTCAACATAAGGCTTTATATAACTTGAAGCATCCTTGTCCGAAACCAGAATCCCGTCGGGACTTGCCGATATCACTACATCATTAAGCCCCATGGACAATATCGGGATATTAAGCTCGTTAAGTATATGAACACCGCTGGAATTTTCACTGACTGCGGCATTGCCTATTATGTCGGATTCCATAGCCTCGGTTAAGGTATTCCATGTACCCAGATCCTTCCACATGCCCGAATATCTCATTACGGCGAGA
>CAUUGW010000212.1:0-2572 GCA_963544785.1 uncultured Lachnospiraceae bacterium
CGTCTGCGCGAGATAGCCGATGCCGGCATTGTAATCTGCGGTCCCGCCCCTCTGCGCACGAGCGACATGAACGCATCGAAAGCGGAATTTGAAGAGCTCGTTTCCTCAATATGGAAAAGCGGACGCATAAATGTCGTAAACGACATAAACGAAGCGGTAAAACTCGCCTGCCCTCAAGCCGACTGTATATGCCCTCAAGCCCTGGATAAAGGCTCGCACGGACTAAATTCCAAAAACAGAGAAATGACTCCGACGGGACTCGGTTTCGTGCATCGCAGAAACTCCCGGTCAGACATCTATTGGCTGCGCAATTTCACAGGCTCCGAACTCAGTGCAGAGGTAAAATTCAGAAGTACGGGAAAGTACGCCTATCTCCTTAATCCTGAAAATGGAAGCGGGGCTGAAATTGAGATAAAGAACGGCAGTGCAAAACTTCTCCTATCCCCTTCAGACGCCGTCTTTGTGATACTCACAGACTCTAAAATAGATAATTTGAAGCCTCTCATAAAATATAACAAAAACGTTTCCCAAAAGCTTTTAGGGCATTGGAAAGTAGATTTTAAGCAAATAGGCTCTATTGAAATCAGCAAGACTTTCGACACGCTGCATTCATGGACGGAAGAGCCGGAGCAGGAAGTGAAATACTATTCCGGGACAGCTGTTTACAGCATTGATTTTGAAGTTTCAAAGACGGTTTTGGGTCTTTCACAAGAGTTTCGCCTAAATCTCGGACAGGTCAGGAATCTTGCGGAAATCTTCATCAACGGCAAAGCCGCAGGGGTGCTTTGGAAAGCCCCTTTCACCAGCTCCGACATCAAGCCTTTATTGGTGGCAGGAAAAAACAGGCTTGAAGTGCGCGTAACCAATCTCTGGGTAAACAGAATGATAGGCGACAGGCAGCCGGGGATAGAAAGACCAATAACTTCGGTCCGCCGCTTCTATACGGCCCATGACCCTCTTCTCCCCTCAGGGCTTCTCGGGCCCGTCAGGCTTGAGGGAATGATTTATTGATTTTCCTTTCTCTTTCTGCGGGAGGCGGCATGATTCCACATGCCGTAGACCTCGTTTACATTGCCCGCCGTGATGAACGCATCTATATTGTTCTTTTTCAGGAAAGTCATAAGGTCGGAAAATTCGGTCTGGGTAAGTATGGTCTGCACCTCCCACCTCTCTTTGAGGGTATAGCCTCCCTTGAGAGGATAGAGGCTGCATCCGCGCTGAAGGGTGTTTAGTATGTACAATCTTATCTTCTCGCTCTCCTCCGAAACTATACACACTCTTTTTCTGCGGTTGATTGTAGACATGAAATGATCCACAATTATACCGTTGAAATAGGTTCCTATAAGTCCCAGCACCACTTTGCTGAAAGGATTTATCGCAAATGCGGTGCAGCATATAAGCCCTCCCGCAATGCTCACGGAAGTGCCTATGTCGAGATGCAGGTACTTGTTCACTATCTTGGCAATTATATCCAGACCTCCGGTGGATGCGTTTATATTGAAAAGTATAGCCTGGGAAACACTCAACATCAGCACAAAGCATATCATATCCACCAAGGGATCCCCCATAAGGGAAGAGGCTCCTTCGGAAACAAGTTTTTCGTAAGGCATGAGGAACTCCCACATATCCATGAGAGGTCCTAAAATCATCGCCGTATAGACAGTCTTAGCCCCAAACTCCTTGCCTATAAGTATCCAGGCGAGCACGAGCAGTATTGCATTGATGATTGTAACCATCCACGACACCTTGAATACTATGCCGAAATTCTGAAGTATAGTTGATAGCACAATTGAAAGACCGGATATACTTCCTATTATGAGTTTGCTGGGCACGAGAAAATAATATACTCCCGCAGCCCCCACCGACATACCCAGGGTCATAATGAAAAGTTCTTTCCAAAACTTCCATTGCAAAACAAATTTGAAATAATTTGCCATAGGCTCTACTGATTAAAAGCTAACGAAGGCAAATTTGGTAAAAATTTCAATCAAAACAATGCTTTTTCGTTTAAAATATTCATTTATAGCAAAAGAATAAGGAAGAATGCCTCACCCGCACGGAATCTACTGATTATTTCGTATATTTGCCGTCTGTAGATATATATAGGATATGACCATAGAAATAGATAATAAAACCATACCGGTACTCCTGCTCACCGGTTATCTGGGAAGCGGCAAGACCACACTTCTCAACCGCATCCTTGCAAACAGGAAGGGTATCAAATTTGCCGTAATGGTAAACGACCTGGGCGAAGTCAATATAGACGCGCAGCTGATTGAGAAAGGCGGGATAGTCGGGAAAAGCGACGACAGTCTCGTCTCCCTCGAGAACGGCTGCATCTGCTGCACACTCAAAATGGATCTTGTGGAGCAGATATCGGAGCTCGCGCGCACAGGCAGATTCGACTACATAGTAATAGAAGCAAGCGGAATTTGCGAGCCCGCCCCTATCGCCCAGACTATATGCTCAATACCGACTCTGGGACCGCAATACTCCGGCTTAAACACTCCAAAACTCGATTGCGTAGTGACCGTCGTGGACGCACTGCGCATGCAAAGCGAATTTGCCTGCG
>CAUUGW010000213.1:0-2558 GCA_963544785.1 uncultured Lachnospiraceae bacterium
AACCTCATACTTCGCTTCGCTCGTATTCGCTAAGTGCTCACATTATACCACAAATGCCTGCGAATTCCAATAACAATTACTTTGCATTAAACATCTTATCCGACTATCTGTATATGCCAGTCTTCCCATAGACTGCCCTTACAAACGATATTGTCCGTAACCTTATACCTTAATTCTCCGGCAGGTGTCCAACAATCATAAACCTTTGCAAAAAGCCTGTAATTTCCGTCGGGATACCAAATAGGCAAAAAATGATATCTGCCGTTTGTGTGCTTATGGTATCCTGTATAACTGTAAAAGTTCTTGGGAAATTCAATAGTTTCTTCTATCAGACCTCCCGTACCTCCGGTTTTTCTATCAGTCTTATCTCCTATCCTCCAATACTGCTTATAATTAAACTCGGGAAAAAAGAATTTAGATGTCTGAAATCCGGTAACCTCACTTAAAGAGTTCGTAGAAATTGCATTATTAATCTTTGCCTCTATTCCATATCCTGATTTTATAAATCCGCTCTTACTGTTTTGTCTTTCACAGGTCTTCGCCGACTTTATTTTCATATTTTTTTCTGTCAACCGTGCATTATAATAAGTAGGCTCCGTAGGCGAACGCCCGTTTACAATATGTGTAACACTCGTGCCGTCAGGTGCACTTTCCGTGATATAATTATGCTTCCCGAATGACCAATAAGGCTGCTCGTCCCATATATCCTCATAGGTGCTGTAGTCATAGACACTGTTGCCGTCCTTATCCGATGTATAATGCTTTATTTCTTTAAAGTACTTAAAATCTCCCTTATCCTGATACTCAAGTATTTCCCACTTACTCCATTGCAATATACTATTCTCCTCGATATTACAATACTTGGAACCGGCAGGATCAAAATTCAGAGAAAACTCATCAGCATCGGGTCTTGTATCGGTTGCCACCGGATTATGCGGCTCCCAAGGAGAGTTTTTTTCAATCCTTATCTTAATACTCTTATTCCCTCCCTTATTGCTGCTGATATTAACAACCATATCTGTAGGCTCTTTCGGCGTATGCCATTTAACCCATGCCATCTGATCATAGCCTTTCGGTGCATACACATCTTTAGCTACCAATGTTCCGATTTCCGGAATATCAAAGTTCACAGTCAAAGGAGAATCAGGCGTAGCATCGGAGCCCATTTTTAAAATTACTGAGGTGTATACGTCCGTATCACAACGATACACATAATCAAAACCCTCAATTACCGTACTTTTTTCATCTCCTGAACTGTCGCCTAACGGACGAAATATGCTGATTCCCATATATTTAAGTATGGTTTCATTATTATATGTAGTACCGCTTCTTCTATACCGTATCGGCAAAGGCTCTATGCCCCATTCCCCTTTTTCAAGATAATCTGCGGACGGAACGGCTTTATGTGATCTTGAAACATGTTTTTGCCTTATGGTCACCTTGCCTGATTTCTTAAGTTCTTCATCTTTTAAAGCTATCTCATGTGCCGTCAAGCCATAATAATTACCCTCAAAATGAAAATAAAAAATAGGCTCTACCACGATACGATTTTGAGGATTCAATATATCAGCCTTGCTGACATTCATACTTTTAGCCAATGCCGTTATATTTTTGTTCTTCTTAAGCCACGATTTCTTTTCTTTCTTCTTAGCCGCACCCGCTCCGTAAACTTTCCAAATTCCTTTATTCTCAAAGGCATATCCTCCCGATGATGCGTTATATTTCTTATTTGTCAAATCAAGCTTCTTATGACTGTTGACATACTCAAGCTTTGTAGTACCGTATATGCTGTGAATTATATTTTTATCCTTTAATTTACCTATGTTTTTTCTGTACCAGTCTACCGATCTTCCTATTTTTTTGCCCGTAAAACCTCCCTCATGACTTACAAGACTGAATCTTAACCCGTAGTCCGTGGCATTTGAATTATTTTTTACAGTGCCGGCGGAGGTGGATTCACCACTGTTATTTGTACTTGATGAATTTCCTGAAATATCCGGAGATTTGGCATAAATATTTAGACCTGTATTAAAAATGAGTACACAAAACAAAGATATAACAATATATCTGACAATTTTCATATTTATCTCCATATTAAACACAAAATTTTAATTATTCCCACTCAATATCCAGTATAGTGTCATCGCTTTCGTCAACTCCGGCATCGGTTGCGGTACCGTAGAGCCTTTCCATAGCCTTTTTGTCGCCCTTTTCTGCCAATTTTTCAAGCTTTTGCATCTCCTTTACGGTCATTCCCAGCATCTTGGCATCTTCTTCAGGAGTAGCATATATTACGCCGGTGTAAAGATCATCTATAGTGAGTTCTCTACCTTTGTTCTTTTACCCCTGCTTATTTTAGGATTTCCGTTCTTTTGATATATTATTTTTTTCTTGGGTTTTTTACCTGATTTAGGCTTTTTTTTGATTGATTTTTCTTTTTCGGATTTTAGATATTTTTGAAATTCTTTATTATCCTTTAAGAGTTCATTTTCAGAATGACAGGTAATACCGTTGTCAGGTTTTTTGCACTCCTCAATCTGTGCCTTGATTATCCTGTC
>CAUUGW010000214.1:0-2551 GCA_963544785.1 uncultured Lachnospiraceae bacterium
AGTTTCTTACTGATAAACGAACTGTATTTACTTACAAGAAAAAAGGTGCCTTATCGGATGACAAAGACACCTATACACAGTTCGCCTACGCCTGTAAGCAACTTGGCATACAGCTTGAATCAAGCAGTGTACCACAAGCTAAAGGACGCATAGAACGATTGAATCAGACTTTACAGTCACGCCTGCCTATTGAGCTAAGGCTCGCAGGCATAACCGAGGAGATTAGGTGCCTTTCATAAATTCGTACATTCACAGCCACACAGAATTGAAGAAGATTTAGAAAGTGCATAAAAAAAGCCCCTTTTGTGGGGCTTAAAAATTAATTTTTCCGGGACATAATCATTTATGCTTGACAGCCCTATCAAGACTTAAATTTAAGCATTTTAAAGATTTTTATTACAAAAGCTCTATCTCTTCTTTGCTAAGTCCCGTTGTCTTAATTATTATGTCCGTATCTAATCCCTGATTTTTCATATTTACGGCTATAAGTCTTATTCCTCGTTTTTCGCCTCGCTTTTCTCCGATAGCTATTCCTCTATTTTCAGCATCGTTTATTTCTTCCTGCAACATCAAATCTATAGCCTGTTTTTGTGTGAATAACTGCATCATAATCTTTTCCACCTCCATACGCTCTACTATCAGATATTCTTTTAAAATATCGTTTTCTATACAATAATTTATTGTTTTCCTTAATACCTCTATGTTTTCCGAGTTTATATCTTTTCTGTTCTCATCATAAATCTGACAGAATCTTATGTATTCATCTACTATGCTCTTCGGTGCATCTCCTTTTGATATAATTTTCATTCTTAATTCAAGCATTATGTCATCGGTTTTCACTTCATACAAATCCGAGAGCCTAAGCTCCTTATATTTCAAGTCTTTAACTCCTGTATAAATCATATAGAATTTCGGCTCAGGCAGTTTAATCTTCTTACTACCATAAATATTTATCCTGTTTTCACTGATATAACGCCAATAGCTGTTTGCCAAGTATATAAGATACCTTACAGGCATTGACTCATTAAATGTGCTTTGTGCCTCTGCTAATATTATAAGTTTATCTTTCAGCAAAAAGCCTAAATCATTATACACTCCGTTCACTAATACATTTTCTAATGTAATTATCTTAAAATCATCTTCGTCATACTCGGTGTAATCATTAGTAATTCCCACATACAATCTTTTTAAGTTTTTCTTCTTCCCGAAAAGGTGTGTGAATACACTGTCTTTTATGTTTCTTATTACTTGTTTATATGATGTGTTCTCATTCGTTTCACAAACCATATCTGCACTTATATAATCTAAATCGTTATCCAACATTCTCCCCCTTTGTAAAAATTCTGAATCTTATATATAAATTAAAATCTATTCGTTCTTAATACTGATTATACACCAAAACCTCATATTTTGCCACTTAAAAAACACCGATATTATATAAATACAATACCGATGTTTTATGTATCATTTTTATTATACACTAATTTGATACCTACAATTTCTCCGCTATGAACCTATTGTTTCATAGCGGGGGATTGGCGAGCTTAAACGCTCGCCTAAGATGGCTCTTGCGAGCCGATTGGGAGAGTCCCGATTTGAAGATAACAGATCAAAGATTCACCCACAAAGCGGGACGTACGCCAGAGCTAACGAGGTCGACAAAGCCGCCGAGCACACTGACGCCGCCATCGTAGTAGACAAAGTTGCCGTCCTCATAAACGCTGCCGCCACCGTAGACAATAGCGGCACAATCCTGAAGGCAGCCGGGCGAGCGAAGCAAATAATTCCAATTATTATTTTCACTCAAATATTCTCCCTTGAAATCCTTTTCTGTCAATCCCCACGCCTTAGCTATTCTCTTTATTCCATAATTTGTAATTTCAGCTGTCTTTTTTTCATCTGTCTTATAATACTTATTTGCCTCATCTATACTTAACAGGAATACCTTATCTGTGGTATCTTTTCCGCCTTTGGTATGCCAACTACCATACTCTCCTTTATATATATTATCCTTGTTCTTTATTTTACTGTTTTGTATTTTTTTACTTTCTTTAGAATTAAATGACTCTTTGATAAAATCTTTATTAAGCCATTTTCTTAAGGTGCATTTTTCCCACGTGATGTCTTTCTTCTCTTTGTTATAAGGCTGTACATCCAAGACTTTTTTACTGATTAACAAAGACTTGTTCCCTTTTTTCTCCAAGACCTGCCATTCTATCTTTTCTTTACCGTTCTTTGTATTGCCGTCCTGTTCGTATTTCCCGAAATAAACGGTATCCCCAGCATTTATGCTATTTGAAAGCTCCTTCGGCTTTGCCTGTGTGGATACCGGTATGCTTGTAGCTAAAAGCACGGCACCAAGCATAAGTGCCGCTTTTTTTAATAATTTAGTCATAGTTTTCTTTCTCCTTAAAATTTTATTTTTTACTTTTTAATGATTATTCTTTTTTGAATATATTCGCTTTTGTATCCCTCTGCCCCTCTGTTATCCATACATTATATTGTATAAATTACAAAGACGTTGAACTTTGCTTTTTATATTTAGTTGTAA
>CAUUGW010000215.1:0-2550 GCA_963544785.1 uncultured Lachnospiraceae bacterium
CAGGCTCCCGCCACATTTGCCATAACACAGGTATCATACCGGCTTAAAAACGGCAGTTCATCTCTTATTATACTGTCCACTCCCTTGTTTTGCAGCCCTATTGCATTAAGCATTCCCGACGGGGTTTCAGCCACCCTCGGAAGCTCGTTTCCGAACCTTTGATTTAAGGTGGCGCTTTTCATGGATATTCCCCCGAGAACGTTTAAATCATAAAGCTTTGCATATTCACGTCCGAAGCCGAAACAACCGCTTGCCGCAATTATCGGATTTTTAAGCTTAAGTCCCGGCAATTCAACGGATAAACAATCACTCATCATATCACCTGCCCTATCTTAAACACGGGTCCGTCGGCACAGACCCTGTATGAAATATTTTCATCTCTTCTATCCTTGCAGACACAAGCCATACATGCTCCTACACCGCACGCCATTCTTGCCTCCCTCGACACATAACCGCTATCAAAATTGTTCTCTATCGCATCAAGCATTTTTGAGGGTCCGCAGGCATAAACAAGTCCTTTTAAATCCTTTTCTTTGATTAAGTCGATAACATTTCCCTTATATCCGTAAGAGCCGTCAAGCGTTGATATTAATGTGTTGGATATTTGTTTAAATTCATTCTCAAAAAATACATCATCCCTTGTATTAAAGCCAAGCACCACATTTAAGGATCTATTCTTAAGAGCCATTTCACGTGCCAACTGATATAATGGCGGAACGCCTATACCGCCCCCTATTATCAATATCTCCTTATCAGACACATCGGTATCAAAACCGTTGCCTAAAGGACCAAAAATCTCTAATTTATCATCTTTTTTCATAAGTGAAAGCTTTAATGTTCCCTCACCTGCGATCTTATAAATAATGACAAAGCTGTCATCTTTTATACTGCAAATGCTTATAGGTCTTGGAAGAAGCTGTCCCGCAACTCTTATATTTACAAACTGACCCGCCCTCATAAGATTGGCAGAATCGGAACATAGGGTCATTTTATAGGTATCCCTTGCAATATTTTTATTTTCTAAAACCGTGCTTAAATTCTTTTTCATAACTCTCCTATTTCATGCTGCTTAATGAAAACGATTGCGACTGCATAACCTTCAGTATTGCGTTTGCGGTGTCTAATGATGTAAAGCAGGGTATAGCATTTTCTGCGGATATTCTCCTTATCACAAAACCGTCCTTTGCAGAGTCCGCATTGGGTCTTATTGTGTTTATTACATAGTTTACCTTGCCCTTTAATATTATATCAACCACATTCAAATCGCTCACATTTTCATCGTCTATCTTGGATACCATCGTGGTATCAAGTCCTCTTTCCTTAAAATAATTATGTGTCCCTTTTGTGGTATAGATTCCATAGCCTATAGCATCGAGTTTTTTGGCTATCTCAAAAGCCTCCTGTTTTTCACCGCCGATTGTGATTAAGACGGAGCCGTAAAGCGGTATCTTTATCCCGCTTGAAATCATAGCCTTATAGAGTGCCTTTTCCATAGTAACATCTTTGCCCAAGACCTCTCCCGTGGATTTCATCTCAGGACCTAATGTAGTATCAACGGAGGTGAGCTTTGCAAAAGAAAATACCGGAGCCTTTACATAGACCATATCACCGCTGTCCAAAATTTCGCTGTCTATTCCCTGTTCTTTAAGGCTTATTCCGACCGCCGCCTTGGTAGCGATATCCGCCATTTTTACGCCCGTTGCCTTGGATAAAAAAGGTATGGTTCTGCTCGACCTCGGGTTCACCTCAAGTACAAAAACCTCGTTATCGGCACCCACAATGAATTGTATATTATATAAGCCTACAAAATTAAAGCCCTTGCCTATCCTTATTCCATAGTCCACTATTTTGTCTGTTACTTCCTTACTTAATGTCTGTGTGGGATATACAGAAATGGAATCGCCGGAATGTACTCCTGCCCTTTCAATATGTTCCATTATCCCCGGTATAAATACGTTTTCTCCGTCACAAACGGCATCTATTTCCACCTCTTTTCCTATTAAGTACCTGTCTATCAGTATAGGAGAGTCGTGGCTTATTTCCTTGATGGCACTTTGCATGTACCGCCTTAAATCCTTTTCATTATGCACTATTTCCATCGCTCTTCCGCCAAGAACGTAAGAGGGTCTTAAAAGAACCGGATATCCTATTTCTTCGGCTATTTTAACCGCCTCGTCTATGGTAAATGCGGTATCTCCTTTGGGCTGCTTTATAGAAAGCTCCTTTAACATCTTTTCAAATTTATCCCTGTCCTCAGCCTTGTCTATGCTTTCAAGAGCCGTTCCTATTATCTTAACCCCCCTGTCGACCAGATCCGAAGATAGATTTATTGCGGTTTGCCCTCCGAACTGCACTATTACTCCGAGAGGTTTTTCCAAGTCGACTATGTGCATCACGTCTTCTATCGTTAAGGGCTCAAAATACAGCTTGTCCGACACTGAAAAGTCGGTGGATACCGTTTCCGGATTGTTGTTTATTACTATAGCCTCATAGCCTAATGCCTTAAGGGTATTGACACAATGCACCGTAGAATAGTCGAACTCCACTCCC
>CAUUGW010000216.1:0-2537 GCA_963544785.1 uncultured Lachnospiraceae bacterium
GCTTCCAAATCCGTTCCTATAAAATCATCCAGGCATGAAACATATATATAAAGAAGCCGTATAGTCTTCTTTGATCTTGTAAGCAGCTCTTCTATGCTGTCCTCAATTACCCTGTCATATCCGCTTATGATATCCTCGTGTTGTATGTAAACATACGAAATCTGATCCTTATAGCCGTGCTGTATTGCTCCGAGCGAGCCGTGTCTGAAACATGCCGCAGGGCATACGAACAAAAGATAGCTGTCCGGTATCTTGGCTGCGAGTCTTATTATCCCCCATCCTCCGTGAGCGGGAGAGCAATAGCAGAGATCTTCTTTAAATTCAACCATATTACCTGTCTCCATCTCCCCTTGTACATGCCTCTATCATTCTCTTTGCAAGATTCTCATATTCCTTTGCCATGTCGGAATCCGGAAACTTTTCTATTACCGTTTTTCCTTCCGTTTCGGCTTCCTGTATGAGTTTGCACCTGTGAACGGTCTGTATGAGTTCTATTTCACTTTCTTTCGCAAAACGGCTTACTATTTCAGTTTCGTTTTCAACAAGTCTTTCATTTAAAATAAGTCCTCTGACTCTTGCATAGCCTCTTTCTTTAAAATTATCCACGGCATGCTTGATATTGTCGGCTGCAAAAAGAGCCATCATTTCTCCGGATGTGACTATGAAAATATGCTCCGCATAGCCGTCTCTGATAGGCATGGCAAAGCCTCCGCATACAACATCCCCCAGTACATCATAAAGAACCACATCGGGTTTGTAGGTTTCAAATGCTTCCAACTCTTCAAGCTTCTGAAATGCCGATATTATCCCGAGTCCCGCACAGCCGATTCCGGGGGTGGGTCCCCCCGATTCTACACAGAACACATTTCCGAAGCCGACCTGTACCAAATCTTCAAGCTCCACATCCTCACCCTTTTGCTTTATCATTTCAAGAACGGTTTTTATCTCTTTGCCCCCGAGAAGATTTTTGGTGGAATCCGCTTTCGGATCACAGCCTATCTGCATTACTCTGTATTTTTTTGACAGAGCCGCAGCTATATTTGAAGTGGTCGTAGACTTGCCTATTCCGCCTTTTCCGTATACTGCAATCTTTATCATTTATTTCCCCCGCCCGACTTTAACTTCTTTATCCTAATCTTGTTGTTTTTTTGCCCCTTTTAAGATAGGATGTTTGGTTAGTAACCACTAACTACTTTGATACCATAGCAAATCCTTTTATAAAAATATGTTGCCGCGGCACCATTTTGTGACAATGATAAAATTCTTGAAAAATTTAAAAAGCTCTCCTCTTTTTACGGATTTTGCCGAGAAGGAGATTTATCAGTTATTGCAGCATGACGGTTATTTCACCAAGGATTACCTTAAGGAAACGGCTATTTTGGCTCCCGGATACTCCATACACTATGCGGGTATAATTCTTGACGGAGAAATCGACGTTATTCAGAATTCATATATGGGTAACGACGAAATAGTGGAAAGGTCTTTCCCCGGGGAACTGATCGGACAGGCATTTTGCATAACGAGACAACTTAATTCCTTTATCACATTCAGATCAAAAACAAACTGTTCGGTTCTTTTTTTAGACTTGAATAAAATTCTCTCAACTCCAAAGGATAAACGATATTTTTATAAATTCACCAAAAATATCAGCGCAATTCTGGCCGGAACCAACATAAAATTAAATAAAAAAATACAGCTTATAACTCAAAAAACTCTGAGGCAAAAGCTGCTTAACTGCTTTTATCAAATGGCGGACGCTTCCGGAAGCAATACCATTACCTTACCCTTCAATAGAGAACAGCTGGCTCAATATATATGCGCGGAACGCTCCTCGGTCAGTAGAGAGCTCGGACGAATGCAGGATGATAATGTTATAAAAATAAACGGAAACAGCATAACCCTATTGCAGAACACCTATATCTAATGCATTTCATTTTACGGAACTCTGTTGGTAATATGTACTCGATTCACCGAACATCCGGTAAATCGGGTACATATTACTTTCGGCAGTGCCTTTTTGCAGTCCGATTTAATCAATATCATTCCTTTCGGTGATGTTTTTAGAAACAAATAATAGTAATTTTATTGATATATCATTTATATTTTTCATCAGAAAGGAGAAAAAGTTATGAAAAAAGTTGTTTCGGTTTTAGTTGCAATGACTCTCTGTTTTTCCCTGACTGCCTGCGGCGGATCTTCGGGAAAAACGGGCGCATCGGCCGAAAAAGCCGACACAAAGTCTGAAAGTGCCGCATCGGCAGCGGAGTCTACGAGTATAGAGCAGACTTCGGTTCCCGGAGAGCCTTCAAGCACCGGCGACGGCTATGCTCCAAAAGAAGATGTCCTTAGACTGATAAAATGGATAGACAGCGGTTATGCGAACGGTCTTACCTATGAAGAGGTACGCGACTTTATCGGTGTGGACGGCTACGACTGCGGAAACAGCGGTCCCAATACAATGACCGAGCTCGGGGATCATTACTTCAACTGGTATGCCGATGATACGCATTACATTCACGTATGCTTCCGCGGCAATG
>CAUUGW010000217.1:0-2535 GCA_963544785.1 uncultured Lachnospiraceae bacterium
ATAAAGAACTTATGAATGATAAGCATGTTGTGCGTATAGTCGCTCTTTCCGGCGGTTATTCCACGGAAGAGGCTAACAGGCTTCTTGCAGGCAACAACGGTCTTATCGCAAGCTTCTCACGCGCCCTTGCTCAGGATCTCAGATATTCTCAGAGCGATGAAGAATTTACCAGGACTCTCGGAGATGCTATTGACGGCATTTATAAGGCTTCTATCACCTAAGTTGATATGAGTTTTGCTTACTGAAATTATGAGGGAGATATCGGACGAAACTTCGATGTCTCCTTTTTTGCAATAAATTTTCAACAAAATATCGCTCTTAATATAATGTACACAAAGTTTGTATAGAATATCGTTGTAGAAATATTATAAAAAAAGAAAGGCGGATTTTTGATGTGTGCGGCAATATCCGGTTCGGGCAGCTCCGTTTCTATCTATGGAGCAAGTCTCGAGCTTCTTGAAAACACAAAAGAAAAGCTTGCCCTTGCCATAGACGGGGTACGCAATGATATGATTAAAGAGAGCGGAAGAGATCCCATAGATCACCTGCTTTTCAGAATAAAGAGCGATGCAAGCATGAGGGAAAAGCTGAGGCGTAAAAAGCTTGAGGAAACCACTCAAAATGCCATAAACAGTGTATATGACGCAGTCGGAGCAAGAGTGGTCTGTTCATTTTTGGATGATGTTTATGCAATAGAAGAGCGTCTTAAAAATATCGAAGGGTTCAGAGTGGTTGAAGAAAAAGACTATATAAGACATGCCAAGGAGAACGGCTACAGAAGTTTCCATCTCATTTTGAGGGTTGACGAGGCTGCATATGCGGAAATTCAGCTGAGAACCATATCAATGGACACCTGGGCTGCGCTGGAGCATAAGCTCAGATACAAAAAGAATATTTCCGGAAATATTGAGCTTATTGCAAATGAGCTTAAAAGATGTGCCGACGAGTTGGCTTCTACCGATGTTTCCATGCAGACTCTCCGTAATATGATTGAGGAAAATGAATGACGGGAAAGGTGGTTTAAGTGAAGATATTACTGGCGGAAGATACTGCTGATCTTAACAGAGTGATCAGCGCCGCACTTGTACATGAGGGCTATACCGTGGACACGGCATTTGACGGTGAAAGCGCCATAACCATGATTATGAAAAACGGCTATGACGCCATGGTGCTTGATATCATGATGCCCAAGAAGGACGGCATACAGGTTCTTACGGAAATCAGAGCCTTAAATAACATAACCCCCGTGCTTCTTCTTACCGCAAAATCCGAAATAGACGACAGGGTAAGAGGACTTGATGCGGGAGCGGACGACTATCTGACCAAGCCCTTTGCTATGAAAGAGCTGCTTGCAAGGGTAAGGTCGATGTGCAGAAGATACGGCGTTTACTTATCAAAGGATCTTAACTATATGGATTTTACGCTTAAGTCGGAGGGATTTGAACTTAAAAGTGAAAATGCCATAATATTAAGCGTAAAGGAATATGAGCTGCTGCAGCTCCTCATATTGAATTCGGGGAAAAGCACATCCACCGAATATATTTTGGAGCATATTTGGAACGACTCGGAAAATGCCGATATAGATACGGTTTGGCTCTATATCTCATACCTTAAGGGGAAGCTTAACAGCGTTGCCTCAAAGGTCACAATAGAAGGAGAAAAGGGGAAGGACTTCAGGCTGGTTCAGTATGGATGAAAAGAATATACGAAGACTAAGAAGAAGATTTATTGCGTCCTCCATGCTGGCTCTGTTCAGCGTGATGCTTATCATGTCTACGTTTATTTACCTTGCCAACAGATTGTCCAACATAAATACCATACACCTGATACTGGGTTATATAGTGGAAAATGACGGAGATCTTATTGTCGATTCCGCAAAACTTGAAGAGGATAAATTGCCCGCCTGCGAGGACGAACTGTATATTTTCAATTATGATTTTTTGGAATATCTTAATGAATTTTTTGACGTACAAAAAGACCCCAAGGTCAATATACAGGTATTCGGTTATAACACCCCTTATTTTACGGCTATATTAAAAGACGATAAAATAGTCGAACTTAAAAACCGGAGTTCACGCTTGTCCGACAAAAGAGCCTGCGATTATGCCCTGAAAGCATATATGAACAAAGAAACCTTCGCCAGAGACGGAGTTTTTTACTATCTGAAAAAATACAGAGATGACGGAAGCGTGATAATAGCCTTTCTGGACAGCTCTTCACAGATATATTCCAATCACAGACTCATGTATTCGGTGCTCAGCCTTACGGGCTTTTTCGTAATAGTAACCTTTATACTGGTCTATATATTATCCTATAAAGCGATACAGCCGGAAATAAAAAATATCGTAACGCAAAAGCGTTTTATAACAAATGCTTCTCATGAATTGAAAACCCCTCTTGCGGTAATAAGGGCAAATACCGAGATGCAGGAGATATTAAACGGGGAGAGCGAATGGACACAGTCCACTCTTAATCAGGTTGACCGGTTAAACGGGCTTATACAGAACCTTGTTATGATAACGAGGGCACAGGAAA
>CAUUGW010000218.1:0-2519 GCA_963544785.1 uncultured Lachnospiraceae bacterium
GTAAAGCTCCGGCACTCTTTTAAGCATTTCATCGGTCATTAAGTTTTCGGGATTTTCTTTAGAATAGAAAAAGGAAGCAGCACCTGCTTCCTCTATTTCTACTTGGCTCTTACTTTCTAAACTTCCACTACTTCCTTTATTGTCATTTCTTTGAGAGCTGAAATCATCGTCCCATACTGCGGATTCTCCTCGCTCTCTATCTGCCAAGCTTTCATCAGTTTCAGTTTCTCCGCTTTCATAAAGTCTATCGCCTGTTTTTGAATATCCATCAAATGCGTTGTCAGCTTCTTCTCCCTGTATAACTCCAGTAGCATCTCGAAGCGGCTCTGCTCCTCGCTCTCTGACAGGTAAGTAAGCCTCATCACTGCGTAGGTCGGATTCGGGTACTGTCTTATAAAGTCCGTCTGCTCCTCCAAGCTGTTTAGTGTATTCTCCCTGATTTTCTCTATTATCTCGTCCGTACTCTCCATTTCTAAGAACTCCGTTTGTCCCGTCATCATTTCTTTCGTCATTTGATCGAATAGCATCTTTCATACCTCCTTGATTCATTTTTTCTTCGTTAAAAACATTATAATCGGCACTGATATCTTTTGTCAGCCCTTTTTTGACAGATAAATTTTGTGTTCTTGTCATTGTCGTTTCTATTATTTTATTACAGGCATTGGAAATGCAGCTCCCAACACTCATAAAAGAAATACTGTCTAAGTGCCTGAAGTTTTCTTTGATATTTTCCATATCCACCTGATAATTATGATGAAACCTGTTTGATATGGCATAACTGATTGAGCTTCTCATAAAATGTACGAATGAACTAATGTCCTCATCTTTCATTCTGAGATTATTACAAAGCTCGTAAATGCTTTCATCGGCATAAATTCTGCTGAGTGAATACAGATTTTCCGATAAGTTATCGCTTTCATCATAACTTTGCAGCTTAATCATATCTTTTAAGGCTTCTTCGTGTTTTTTTCTATCAAAAGACCAAATCCTTACCTCATTCACATTTCTGTCCACTGATACGGTCTGACTGATATCAAAGACATATCCGACCTTTTGAAAAGCATTGTTACCACTTAGAATCGGTATACCCTTTTGCCCTCTTGTAACGGTACGGTTAAATCGTTTCCTCCACATATCAAAACTTGCACAGGCTGTTGCATTCGGATTTTTATCATAGATACTTAGCTGACTTAAAAAGTCGTATCGTTGATTATTTCCGATAACCTTTAATAGTTTCAGATACTCCGTTTCACTATTTAGAATATCCATTTTTACAAGTTCGATAATGCTCCAAAAATCATTTATTCTCATTTTTACCTCCTTTTTCTGTCTTTTTGTCTAAATTAAGTACATACGATATAGGTATGTCAGTATTGCTTCTAAAACATTAACAACAATGCTGTTGCCTGCCTGCTTATATAGAATTGATGAGGTTGTTCCTTTTCTTTGCGGATAAATCGCCCGTAATTTATTAAAATCTTCCTCATCAAATCCCATCAGTCTGAAGCATTCTTTTTCCGTTAAATATCTGTATTTGCCGTTTCCTATGTCGATAAGTCCTGAATTGGGAACTCTCACTTGCTTTGTCGATATGGTATAAGCATACTTATCTATCACTTTCAGTCTGCCCTTAAAGTTTGTATTATTGGGTTCTCCTCTTAAATTTCTTAACATAGATTCTTGCCTTACTTCATAGAGGGCGGAAACATCTTTTTCAAGAAAATCAGATATATCTCTTGTAGGAACTTTTTCTAATTCACGAAACTTAAAATCATTTTCACCTAATATGCTTACAACAAAGATACGCTCTCTTTTTTGTGGAATACCAAAATCCGTTGCGTTTAATATTTCGTATTTATTTTCATAGCCGAGCCTTTCCATTTCTTTTAGATAATGAAAAAAGGAAGCTCTCAAATTTTTATCAAGAACTCCCTTTACATTTTCCCAAAGCACCGCTTTAGGCTTTTCTTTCATTTCTTCTATGATTCGTATCGTTTCAAATAGTAAACTGCTTCTTGTTCCGCTTCCTTTTTCTCCGCCTCTTTTCAGTCCGCTTCGGCTAAAATCCTGACACGGACTTCCGTGCATTATCAAATCCACTTTTTGAATAGGCGGGCGATAATCTATGATACTTTTTGGCTTGAAATCTTCATTGTATAAGGCATTATAGCTTTTTACACAGTTTTTATCTATCTCAACATAATCTACTACCTTATGAGGAATTTCAGCTCTTATGAGTGCTTTTCTTATTGCTCCTATGCCTCCAAATAATTCAAGTACACTTAGTTCATTTATATAAACCACCTCCAATCAAATAAAAAAAGGCGGTTAGATTTTACTCTAATCACCTTTTTACACTTTATTACCTATACAATTTTATTCGCTTGTTTCTTCTGCGATTTCCGTATATTCTTTTAATTTCCTCTGTAAAAGACTCTTATCAATCAGCTTTAATGTGTACTCCGATACCATTGTAGGCGAAAGACTTCTGCTTAATGCAAATTCTACCACCTCATCAT
>CAUUGW010000219.1:0-2506 GCA_963544785.1 uncultured Lachnospiraceae bacterium
GCAACATTTGACAACACAGAAATAACCCCGATAGCGCCAAGTGATAAAATAGGTACTATCTGGTCATCATTCCCGGAATAAACGTCCATCACACCTCTTGAAAGTTGTGAAACTTTGGCAATTTGAGAAATATTGCCGCTCGCCTCTTTTATAGCTACAATATTTTTAACATCACGTCCAAGTCTTGCAACCGTTTCAGGTAAAATATTACAACCTGTCCTTGAAGGAACATTGTAAATAATTATAGGCAAGTCCACACTTTCGGCAATAGTTTTATAATGTTCATATAATCCGTTCTGATTGGATCTGTTATAATAGGGTGTAACCACAAGTAATCCGTCAGCCCCGTCTTTTTGTGCCTGTGTACTTAATTTTACGGCTGTAACGGTAGAGTTTGAACCGGTGCCTGCAATTACAGGAACTCTTTTATTTACATATTTTACAGCAAAAGCTATAACCTTGCTGTGTTCATCTTCAGTCAATGTGGACGGCTCTCCGGTGGTGCCGCATACAATAATGGCATCAGTTTTATTTTCAATTTGAAAATCTAATAATTCCGCCAACTTTTCATAATCGACTTCATAATTTTCTTTCATAGGAGTAATCAAAGCTACTCCCGCACCTTTAAAAATTGCCATATTTTTCCTCCTTATAAAAAGGCTATGAATAAACATATGCCTAAATAAACAATTTAAGCTATCATATATTATCACTATAAATATTAAAAATCAATGATTTTTTGACTGTTATTATGTAAATTGCCGTTAAATAAGGCAATATTACCGCACTTAAATTTTAAGTTACTTGGCATTGATATATATTTTGTACATATCGTCATAGTTAAGTAATCTGAACGCTCCGATTTCTCTTGTCTTGTTCCTTGAACAAAGTAATGCAAGCTCTTCGATTCGGGTATCCGATAATTCTTTTCCGAAAAGCTCTCCTAAGCTTATAGGCATACCGAGAGTTTTAAAAAACTCTTCTGTGAGCGCAATTCCTTTATCAGCTGCAATCCTGTCATCGTCCTCTTTAATACCGTAAATATTTCTTGCAAAATCCGCAAAACGTTTTATATCGGTATCCATAACATACCTCGCCCAAGCCCCGAAAACAGCCGACAGAGTAGCTCCGTGTGTGGAATCATAGATAGCGGAAATAGTCATTCCGAGCTGATGACACGCCCAATCGCCCTGCCTGTTTATATTCCCCTTGCACCCAAGACCGGTCAGTCCTACGTGAGATATACTGCCTGCCCACATAATCTCAGATGCCGCCTCGTAATTGTCGGGCTCCTTTACTATAATACTTCCATATTTTACGACAGTCCTGAAAAGAGAATAAGCTATTTCATCGGATAAATAATTTTCATATCTTATCTCTGCAAAAAATCTTTCAACGGTGTGCATAAATATATCACAGACCCCTGCCCCCAACTGATATTTAGGGAGAGTATAGGTGAGAGTAGGATTCATTATAGAAAATACGCACCTGTTAAACTTTGTGTTAAATCCGATTTTTATAGGAGGTTTCTCTTCATCATTGGTAATTACCGATGAATCACTCATCTCCGAACCTGCGGCGCTGATAGTAAGAACAGATGCCACAGGCAAGCTCTTTTCTACAATCTTTTTCCCGGAATAAAAATCCCATACATCGCTATCACTGTTAGCCACAGAATGTGCGATTGCCTTAGCACTGTCAATCACACTGCCACCGCCGACAGCCAGAATAAAATCCGCCTTAAACTCAAGAGATTTCTTAGACATCTCTCTAACTGTAGATAATAACGGATTCGGCACAACACCGCCAAGTGTTATGAACGGTAAATTTTCTTTTGATAAAACTTCTTCAATACGTGCGATAAGTCCTGATTTTACAGCACTTTTTCCGCCGTAAATAATAGCCACCCTTTTTCCTCCAAACTCTTTTATAAGTTCAGCCGTCTTTAATTCCGCATCTTTACCGAACACAATCTTGGTCGGCGCATAATATTCAAAGCTGTTCATAAAAAACTCCCCTTTCAAATTTTTATCTATATTATATTATACTAAACTTATATTCCTTATTCAATAAAAATAAAATAAAAAAAGTCAAGGATTATCCTTGACTTTTTTTATTACATACCTAACCGTAATTATTTACACTGTCACTTACAGATGTTTTGTAAATAATTAAAGTTAAATTAAATTCTCTCTACAAGTCCTGCCTTTAATGCTTTTGCGGTAACGTATACTCTTTTATGAGTTCCGTTGTCATTGATTCTTACTCTTCTAAGATTCGGCTTAAAAGGTCTGTTACTTCTTCTGTGAGAATGGCTGACTTTATTACCAAACTGAGTATGCTTTCCTGTCACAAAACATTTAGCCATAGTCTACACCTCCTTATTTGCAAATATAAAGATTATGCATATCTTTTTACAACGCATAATATAATAGCATATAATAAAGATAAATGCAAGGCTTTTTATTTGTTTTCAGCCCAAATCAAAAAGCTTTATCTTAATTAT
>CAUUGW010000220.1:0-2503 GCA_963544785.1 uncultured Lachnospiraceae bacterium
GTTGTGCCTGATGTTCAGCAATTCTCTGATAAAGTTCGTAACAATTACCTGTCCTATATCGTCTCTTATTTCATAAGCACCGATTGGGAGGGCAGTCATATCAAATATATTTGAAACATTGTTAAAGGTATTTATAATATCTCTGCTGAAATTCTCTACAGCTGTGATTAAATCATCAATCTCCTTTAAGTTTGTCCGTGTCAATTTCAATTCCTGAAAAGGCTCTAAATCTTCTATAGATTTTGAAACGTCTTCTATCTTCTTGGATGTCAATTTTACGATAATATCAATTACAACTATTGCAATTAAGGTACTTATTATGATAATAAAAATTAATATGTTGCCTATTCTCTGTGAACCCTCACTGATCTGGTCTTTCGGAACACAGGTGGTTATTTCCCAGGCCTCATCTGCAAACATCGCATTTTTGCCGTACATTTTAAGCTTTTCGTTGCTGCAGTACATATCTCCCAGAGACGGAAATCTTGTTTCATAAAGATTCGTTCCCGGCACCTTTTTTAGAGGGAAAAGCGTGGCGGTCTGTACCGGAGGATTGTAAATAGGTGTATCCATCAAATACCATTCAAGCGAAATCTCCTTTTGTTTTGTAGCCTTGGTTAATATTGAAAAGCTGTTCCTGTAGGACATCTCATTTGAATCAAAATAGGTTTCAAACCAGTTGGCGGCGGAGTTCATTTCCACGCCGAACACACCATAAAAAACCCCTCTTTTGTCAATCAGAGGGACACTGTATGTAATCACATCGACTCCGTCATTTAAAATATCGGACGGGTTGGCAAAATAACCGTATTGCTCCGTCATCAGCTTTTTTTTAACCTGAGCCGCCGCCTGCGGCTTGCTGTAAAAATCATATACCGAACTGTCATCGGCATTAATGTCAAAATTCCAATCAATCTCCCAATTAGCGGCGGTATATACATCTCTTTTTTCGCCAATATCGGTTTTTCCGATTTCAAGCTCATAGGTCTTCTTTCCGAAATTTTTACCCTGTGTAATACTTCTGATATAGATGGCGGAATGGGAATTTATCTGTTCTTTGTTCAAATTTGAACCTTTAAAAACAACGAAAGCTCCCGACATATCATTATTGTCTAAAAAGTCAATAATCGCCTTTGCACTCCCATTTGAAATGTTTTTAAACACATCGTCATACATATGAAGCATTTCAGAAGAAATGTTCTTATCTTCAAGCCTATCAAGTATTTCCTGATTTAAGTAATCAGCCATAGACGAGGTGCTTTTGACAATATTTTTTATCGCCTTGTTACAGGAATTCAATTTACTTTCAGACACACTTTCAAAGACTCTGAAAGCCTCATAATTAAGCAGATTATAAATTCCTGAAAAATATAAGCTGAGCAAAAGTATAATACTCTGTAAAAGAACAACAACAGTCAATAATATTTTGTTCTGTCTTTTCAAAGTATTAAGTTTTTTCATCGTGAAGTGTCTCCTCATAATATACTACTCGTTATAATATGCAATTTCCTTACTTTCCAAGTCGGCGACAACATTATCAAGCCATTTTTGGAAAACCTTGTCTACATCTATCTCTTTTAATATTTCTTCTTCGCTTTTTCCCTTTTTACGAAGATCCTTTGCCTGCTGTAAATTATCCTGAACACTTTTTTCAAGCCGGGAAGCCAAAATATTTCTAATCTCATAGCTTCCTTCAAACGGTTTGACCGAATAGGTCTGATTATTAAGAATCTGCTTTGCGGAAACGGCATGCACCTTGGAAAAGATTTTTGCTTCATCGTTGTCCGCATTGTCAAGACTCAATGCAAAAGCTCCATCATCATAAGCACCTCTAACAACCGGAAGATAGCCGCTGTCCCCGACAAAGCTCAGATTATTTTCTTTTTTTGTAAACCATTTTAAGAAAGTAACGGCAGCCCTTTCTCTATTCGGGTTTGATTTTGTAACACACATACCGGCCCCCTGCCTTATAGTAACAGGCTCGCTTTTCTTAAATGCAGGATATTTTAAAATTTTACTGCTTATAGGAACCTGCCTGCCGTCATCATCAACCCAATCCGGAAAGTATATGGCTCCCGACGAAGAACCCACAAAGGCTATCAGCTTGGATGATTTTATATCATCGGTTCTGAATCTGCCGTATGCACTGTAGTACCCCAAAATACTGCCTTTAAAATAATTGTCGAAAGCCTTTCTTAACACCTCTTTATTGAGCCTTGCACACCTTCTGTCCTCATCCATAATCGGCTCGTTAAGCTGTCTTGTGGATATTACCATATAATTGGTGATGGCATCAAAGCCCATAAACGACTTTCCGTCGCCCTTTATATCCTCTGTCAGACTGTCCGTATAATTATAATAATTTCTTGCGGTTTTATAGATGTTTTCCCATTTTGTGAGGTCAAGAGGTTTGTCACCGCTGTTTTTAAGATAATCCTCATAATAGGTGCTGTTCATATAAAACACCTCTGTACTCTTTGCCACAGGTAATATTAATATTTCT